>JBBTUZ010000001.1:0-2593 GCA_038063495.1 Patescibacteria group bacterium
TTTTTAAAGTCCTCTAATGACAAATTATAAAGAATTTGGCTGGCCTTGGCAATTTCATCGTTGATGGGTAAATTTGCCAATTTATCGTTAACTAATTTTTCTAACTCTTTGGCCCCCAATATTTTACGCAGAACTTTTTCGGTGATTTTGTCTTCAATTAGCTTATCCAAAGCCGCCCGTTTGATTTCTTTTTGAAACTCAATATTGCTAATCGGCGTGCTAGTGGCATAAACAGAGAAAGTTTTTTGATAATAAACGAAAGAACTGGCGACGACTTTATTAAATTGCCGGCTGGTGATAATCCATTTTGAAGTTAAGGTGATCGGATAAATGTCTAATTGAAGAAGAATAAAAGACAGCAGGATTAAAAACCCGGCAGCCCAAAGAATTATTTTTTTATCGGTCTTCATTGTTTTTATTTGGAATAATAATCATCAACTTTTCATCCGGCTGGCGGTAATTAAATAACGATTTTAATTCTTTTATCAGATTTTCAGGACGGCTAAAATAATTAATATTTTCTTGAAGAGTTTGATTTTCTTTTTCAAGCGCTTCGGCGCTGGTTTTGAGGTTGTTGACATTAAATTCCAAATGACGGCTTTGTTTTTCCAAATTAAAAAGACCCCAGCCCAAAAGCCCGATTATGGCAATCAGAATTAGTATTTTTAAAAAGCGCATCATAATATTTTTAGTAAGGTAAGATTGATGATTAATCTGCCCGGCGGATTGTCGTTTTGATATTCGTAAATATAGCTTTGACTTTCTTGCCACTTGTATCCAAGGGGCGCTTCAATGGTCGCTTTTAATTTTCCGTCTACGCCGGATTGTTTGTCAAAAATAAATTGATAAATCTGGCCAGTTTTTAAAGAGTGGTTAATGACCGCCGGTGTTTCGTATTTTACTTCTAAAATTTTTGTTTTGCCGGCTGGCAGATTAAACCAGGTTGCCCAAACCGTTTTGCCTGATTCTTTGCCCGACCAGGCATTAAAATCTTCTAAAAATTGTTGCTCTTTTTCTATCGCTTTTAAATCGGGATCTTCTTGGTAATTATTTTCTTGATAATTAGCGGGCGGCTTAACGGTTTTTTGGCTATTACCATTTAGATTAACGAGTCTTGATTCAGGCGAGGTAAAAATCTTGAGGAAATTTTGATTGGCGGCTCGCCACCAATAATCTTTTTCAGCATTGCCGGAGTGGGTTCTTTTTATTTTTAATTGATTACTGGCCTTGCCGTTATCGTCTAGGCTGACCTCTAAATCAATTTCCTGATTTACGAAGAAATCGCTTTTCCCGCCGGCAATGTTGGCGTTGACCACCGCTAAATAATTACCCCAGAAATTATTGGGTAATTTATAAACTCCGCCGTCAAAACCGTTTTGGCTGAAAAAGTTTTGGAGCCGCAGTTCTTCGGCAAAAAACACAATATCCTTTTGATTCAAATGGAGCTTAAGTTTTTCCGTAAATTCTTTTTTTTGGCTCTCGCTAAAATTATTTATTTTTTCCAAAAGAATGGGAGCTAAAACCTTAAGAACGCGTTTGGGCTCGCCTTTTGCCTTATCCGCTCCGGCTTCAACTTCTTTTTGAATCTCTTTTAAGAAATTATCTTTATTGATTTCAAATTGATAATCGGCCAATTTTATTGGTCCGCTAAGCTCCAAAACACTTTCTAATATTTTAATATTTAAGGCGATAACTCCGGAGAATTGAATATTTTTTTCTTGGTAAATTTTAGAGGCTTCCAGAAATTCCGTTACTTTTTTGGCGGAAAGAGGAAAATCAAAAAACCAGTTAGCGTCCCGAGCGCCCCAGCTAGTTGTTATGGCTTGAAGCGGCAGGGGTGGAACGATTTTCGTCGTTAATTGGCCGTCGGGGTCATAAATATCTCGGATGTCTATGTTGGCTAACCGGCCGGAGCTTATCGTTAAATCCGCGTAACTTCCCAAAAAACCGCCGGCAGGTCTAATTTCGGCCGGATTTTGAAAAAAAACCAGCCAATGAATATCGTTTTTTGACTGGAGAATGTCCAGCAGGCCGGCTAAACTATTTTCCAGCTGATAAAATTTCGCGCTGTAATTGAGGTAGCTATTAGTTAAATCTTGGCTAATTTGATCAAGATTGAAAAGATTCTCCCCAAGGAAAGCCATTTTGTTATTAACGGAAGCTGTTTGATTACGGATTGAATTGGCGGCTTGACCGATGTTTTGAATTTCCCTCTGAAGATTTTTGACTATTTTGATTAACTCTTGACCGTTGCCGTTTAGAAAAAGATTCATCCCTTTTATTTGAATGATTTCCAAATTTTGGGAAACAGCTAAAGCCGACTGATTCAGGGTTAGCGTTTCGTTGAAAAATCCTCCCCAATTTAGAATTTTTGTTAAATAAAAACGCTTGAAATAATTTTGGATCGCAATTAACTCGGAATTATTTTTTTTTAAAAAAATCGCGGCTTTTTGGAGCTCGGAATTATTTAAAGCTGTTAAGGCTTGCTGGAAATTATTGGCGATTGAGCCGACTTTTGCCAGGACAATGATTTTGGGGTTGCCGAATTTTAGAAAAAACAGAGAACCGGTCAGCGCCGAAACTAAAACAACAA
>JBBTUZ010000002.1:0-15392 GCA_038063495.1 Patescibacteria group bacterium
TTCGCTTTCCTTGTTGCCGGGACGGGCAATTTCTTTAAACCGACAAACCTCCTAAATGCCACTCGATCAATCATGTCAATATTGGCATTCAACAAGTCAGACAAAAGCCCGGAAGCAATAACTTTTTGAACCTGTTCGCAAGGGACATCCTTGGCTAAATCCAAAATCTTGCCTGCCTGTTTTAGGGTTGCGTCTTTCATCACAAATCCTCCTTTTTTCTACGGTCGCTTAAAAGCGGCGCGTCGGTTTTAGTTCGCTTGCCATTCTAATCCCTGTTAGAATATCCAGCTCGCCATTGTTTTTTATTAAAACTACCACCCAAACACATCTCGGGCATTATTCCATCTGTATGCATAGCCGATAAACTGATTTTCCCTGCGTATCAATTCCGCCACCATCATCTGGACAATCAAGAAGGCAACAATCTTTTGGAAAAAAGTGGGGCGATCGGGAATGACAACGCTTTTCCCTGCTCCTATTTTAAAGGCATCAAAAGGATGAACTGGCCCAGAGACGATCTTCACCCCTAAAAACAATTGCTCCTTGTAATACCCGCCGTCACACTCTTCTTCCCAAACTTCACAAATTCGATCCAAACTCTCAACGCTAGGCAAATCAAATAACCCCATAGGAAGCTCCTTTCATTTTTTTGTTAAAGTACCTTTACCCATAGCCGGTAATTTGGCGAATCAAGCGCCTTGCTCAATCTAATACTAATGGTAGCACGTTTTCTAAATTTGTCAAGAACAAAATCATTCCAGTTATAAAAGGCAATTTTGACGCGCTAAAAATCTTAAACCCCCAATCCTTTGTTTTTAATTTTAAAATGCTCGTAAGCCGCTTGGGTGGCGACTCGACCGGTTGAAGTCCGGCTTAAAAAACCAATGCTCATTAAATAAGGTTCGTAGACCTCTTCAATCGTCCCGATATCTTCGCTCAAGCTGGCCGCCAAATTATTCAAACCAACCGGCCCGCCATTGAATTTTTCAATAATAATTTCTAGCAGACGCCGATCGTTGGCTTCAAGTCCTAGCGCGTCAATTTCCAGCATTGCCAGAGTTTTGACGGCGACTTCCTCGTCAATTTTCCCTTGCGAATAGACTTCAGCAAAATCTCGAGCCCTTTTCAAAAGACGATTGGCCACCCGAGGCGTAAAACGCGAAGCTTGGGCTAAAATTCTTAAAGCTGGCGAGTCCATCTCCACCCCCAATAGTCTAGCCGAACGCTGGATAATTTTTTCAATATCTTCCAGATTATAATAATCCAGCTTAAAAACGCCTCCGAAGCGCGAGCGTAAAGGATTAGAAAGCAAGCTAACCCTAACTGTCGCTCCAACCAAAGTAAAAGGAGGCAGGTCTAAAGAAAAGCTCCTGGCTGAAGGTCCCTTGCCGACAATTAAATGGATTTTCCGGCTTTCCATCGCCGGATAAAAAACCTCTTCAATTAATTTATTGACCCGATGGATTTCGTCAATAAAAAGAATGTCCTTGGGTTCTAAATTAGTCAAAATAGCGACTAAGTCGCCGGCCTTTTCTAAAGCCGGACCGGTAGTGGTCTTAATGCCCGTTCCCATTTCTTTGGCTAACAAATTAGCCAAAGTGGTCTTGCCCAAACCCGCCTGGCCGTAAAACAATAAATGGTCGCAAACCTCGCCCCTCTTTTTGGCCGCGTCCATAATCATCTTTAGGTTCTTTTTAACTTTATCCTGCCCGACATACTCCGACCAATTAGTTGGCCGCAAAACCAAATCAACATTTTTGTCTTCGTAATTATTTTTTTCTTTATTCATAAAATTAACGGCCCCGTGGCTCTTTCTATCTCTTCAAAACTAGTTAAGCCTAAAAGAATTTTAACCAAGCCGTCTTCCTGCATAAAAACCATGCCCTGTCGTCGCGCTATTTTTTGAATTTCTAAATCAGTAATTTTTTCAACTATAGCCCCCTGCGCTTCCGGAGTCATTAAGAAAAGTTCAAAAATCCCAATTCGTTCCCGATAACCCAAACCGCCGCACCACTGACAGCCCTTAGCCTCAAAAATCTTGAAATTGTCCAACACGGCGCGATCTACCCGTGGCGGTAAATTACCGATAAAATTTTTAATCTTTTTGGTTAGTTGTTCGTCAATTTTTTTCTCTTTTTTACAAACCGAGCAAAGCTTTCTCACTAAACGCTGCGCGATAATCAAATTGACAGCCGGAGAAATAACCGATGGCTGGGCGCCTAAATCAATTAAACGAGGAATGGCGCCTGTGGCTTCATTGGCGTGAAGGGTGGAAAAAACCAAATGGCCGGTTAAGGCCGCGTGCATGGCAATTTGGGCCGTTTCCAGATCGCGAATTTCTCCCACCAAAATAATGTCAGGGTCCTGGCGCAAAATAGAACGCAAGCCATTCTTGAAATCATAGCCCTCTTTAGAATTAACCTGGGTCTGCTCAACGCCTTCAAGGTGATATTCAATCGGGTCTTCAATGGTGATGATTTTTATTTCCGACTGATAAATTTTTTTGAGAAAAGCATAAAGAGTGGTGGTTTTCCCCGAACCAGTCGGCCCCGTGTTAAGAATCATGCCATTGGGCCGTTTTAATTCTTTTTCTATAATTTCCTGATCATCATTCCGCAGTCCCAATTTTTCAAAATCCACTTTTATAAGGGCTGGGTCCAAAATTCTCAAAACGATAGTTTCGCCGAATTCCGAAGGAATCACCGAAGTCCTAATTTCAATATCATTGCCTTCCATCCCAATAGTAAAGCGGCCGTCTTGTGGCTGGCCATGAATATTTAATTTTAATTTTGAAAGAAGTTTTATCCGAGAAACCAAAGTTAGATAAACAGCGGAAGTTATGTCGTAAAGATCGTAGAGCAAGCCGTCTATCCGCAAACGCAATTTGGTTTTGGCCTTCTCCGGCTCAAAATGAATGTCCGAAGCCCGATTAACCAAAGATCCGGCTAAAATAATTTCCAATATTTGAGAGACTCGAGGCTCTTTGAAGCTCTGAAGTTGGCTTTTAAAATTTTTAAGATCGCCTAATTTTTTTGTTAATTCTTTTATCCGATTAGCGGCGATTTCCACCTTGCCGGTGATTTCCCTGGCTTCGGGCGTAACGAATTGATAGAAACTCCAAGCGTAATTCAAGCTCTCCAGGGAAGCGATAAAGATTTCTACTTGATAACCGTCAATCTTTAATTTAGCGATTATTTTTTTGGCCTTAACAGCGGCTGGATCAAGAACCGCCAGACTTAATTGGTTTTTCTTTAGTTGAAAAGCCGCCAGTTTGGCTTCCTGGGCTTCTTGGCTATTAACCAATCGCAAAGCCTTAGTCTGAACAGGAGCAGCGACCAGGTTTATATAAGAGAAACCCAGCTTGGCCGCTCGGCGTTGAGCTTCCCGCTCCTGGGCCGAATGCCGCTCTTTGGCTAGTAATTCCTCTAGGTTTGAATTTATTTGCTTTTTAATCATTATTGGTTATTATACTCCGACTCCGGACTAAAATAAAAGTTAAAATAAAAAGGACGGGATATTAATCCCATCCTTTTATCAACGCGTTGGCAATCGCCAAAGCGGCATCGGGTCTCCTAAAAGCCCTGGCCTGAAATCGCATTCGCTGTCTTGCCTGTTCGTTTTTCAACAGCCGAATTACGACCGCGGCCGCTTCTTTCCCGTCGGAAGCAATAACGGCTAAATCGCGTTCCGCCAAAAACCGGGCATTTAACGCTTCTTGGCCCGGAATGGGATTGACCAGAATCATCGGCAACTCGCAAGCCAAGCATTCGCTGACAGTCAAACCACCAGGCTTAGTGATAATCACTGAAGAAATTTTCATTAACTCGTCTATGTTCTCCGTATAGCCAATAATTTTTACGGGACAACGAAGAGCGGGCGTTATTTTCTCCAGTTTTTTTTGAAGTTTTTTATTCAGACCGCAAACAACCACCAACTGAAGCGAAAAAAAAGATTTTTCTAATTCTTCTATCGCTTCCTTGATCGATCCTAATCCGCGACTTCCGCCCATCACCAACACTACCGGCAAAAATTCGTTAAGTCCAAATTTCTTCAGCGTGTCTCCTTTGTTAGGGCTATTGAGAATAAATCTGGGATCAATCGGAATGCCAAAATCCCTGATCCGGCGCTCGCTGATTCCTTTTTCCACCAAAACCTTGCCCATCTCTTTTGAGGGAACAACATAAAGATTTATTTCTGGATGAACCCAATATCGATGCGGAGCGTAATCAGTAAAAACGCCGACAATCGGTGTTAAGGCCATTTTCAAAGAACTGTGTTGTTTGAAATCAGCCAGCATCAAAGCGGGAAAAGCTTGGGTGCAACAAGCAATGTCCGGGTCAAATTTTTCAATCAATCTTGCCAATTTTGGAAATTTCCAAACACCAAGCCGATCAATCCATTTTTGCAACCGACCATAGACCTCGGGGTTGTCATAAAGATATTCCCATGTTTGAGGATTTTTCTTCAACATCCGGAGATAGCTTTTTTCCACGATAATCCGTCCAATCGGATGAAGGTATCTCAAAAAATCAACACAGAGAACTTCATTCCCATTGCCCAGCTTAATAAGCTCTACCCCCTTGCCCAAGTTTTTACTTATTAGTTTTTCCCCGCCGCTTAATTGATTCAAAGCCTCAATAATAGCCGAAGCAGCTTTGTGGTGGCCGGAATAACTAGTAATATAAGCCAACAAAATTTTCTTTCTAGCCATTTTGCCTCCTTTCTTGTTTTTCAAATTTTAAAGAACGATTTTAAAACTAATTAAAGATTAGAAACAACGCGTTGTCAATGATTATCGCGAAACTTTTTTGGACATAGCCATCCTCCAGCGGAGTTTTATTTTGATTTTTTGTATAATATTTGTATATTTACAATATGTCCGGCCATTCACATACAAAAACCATCAAGCACAAAAAAGAAGCCACGGACCAAAAACGCGGCCGGGTGTTTTCAAAACTGCTTAACGCTATTGCCGTCGCCAGTCGCCAAGAGCCCAACCCCCAATTCAATCCTCGTTTGCGAACCGCTATTGAAAAAGCCCGCGAAAACAATGTCCCCCAAGAAAACATTGAGCGGGCGATTAAGCGCGCTTCCGAAAACAAAAATTTAGAAGAATTAATTATCGGCGCCTATGGGCCAGAGGGAACAGCTTTGCTCATTGAAGCCATTACTGATAATAAAAATCGCGCTATTCCCGAAATTAAAAATATCATCCACAAGCATAACGCGAAATTCGCGGAACCGGAAGGCATTCTTTGGGCATTTGAAAACATTGACGGCCGATGGCAAGCCAAATTCAAACAACAAACAACAGAAGATGGCAAAAACAAATTAAACGAACTGGTCCAGAGTATAGAAGAACATGACGATGTCCAGAAAGTCTATTCCAACAGCGATTAGGCAATCACAAAAAAAATTATGAAAATTCTAGGCATTGACCCCGGCAGCGTCCGCGTCGGCTACGGGCTGATTGACAAAGAAAAAGGTGATTTAAAATTTATCCGGGCCGGTTTGTTGAAAATCTCGGCCAAAAACAAAAACCAAAGGCTGTTGGATCTGGAAAAATCTTTTTCCCAATTATTAAAAAAAGAAAAACCCGACCTCGTTGCTTTGGAAAAACTTTTTTTTGTTAAAAACCAAAAGACCGCTTTAGAGGTCGGCCAATCCCGCGGTGTTTTGATTTTAATAATTTTAAAAAACAAATTACCCCTAATTGAAATATCGCCTTCGGAGGCTAAATTAATAGTCAGCGGCGACGGCCGAGCTTCCAAAGAAGCCGTCGCCAAAATGGTCGGTTATTGCTTGAAAATTGACACCGCAAAGCAAATTGACGATGCCACCGACGCGCTTGCCTTGGCAATCGCCGCCAGCAGTATTTGCCGCGATTCTTTGAAAAACCTATTAATCCAAAGGCTTGACACGCGATAATTAATTAATATAATGACCACCAAAAGACAGCGGTTAAAGGTCGTTTAAATTTTTATAACCATACATGGCCAAAGACACTATTTGCGAAGAATGCAGCAATGATTTGTCAGAAGATGGAACTTGCTCCAATTGCGATCCTGTTGCTGGAGAAAAAGAAAATTCAGAGAAAGACCTGCTTGAAGAAAAGGAAGAAGTGGAATAAACCTCAACTAGGGGATAAGTTTTACAAAATGATACTTCCCCACTTTTAAGACAACGGGCTTTTCAATAAAAAGTTTTTGACGCCAATCTTCCAAAGTCTTGTTGTCTAAAGAAACCGCCCCCTGCTCAATCAATCTCTGGGCATCCGAAAGAGATTTGGCTAAATCGCATTTAACCAATAACTCTTTGGCTCCGATTGGGCGGGGGGTTATTTTTATGGTTTTAATTTGAGTAGGCGTTTTGCCTTCGCTGAAAATTCCGATGAATTCGTCTTTCGCTTTGTCAGCCGCTTTTCGGCCATGATAAAAACAGACAATTTCCCAGGCTAACTTTATTTTTTGATCGCGAGGAGAAAAAGAGGAAACCTCTTCAGGGGCAACATCGGTCAACAGCTCAAAATATTTCCCCATAACATTGTCCGGAATGGACATGGTGCTACCAAACATTTTTGCCGGCAGTTCGGCCAGGCCAATATAGTTATTAAAAGTTTTACTCATTTTTTTAATGCCGTCTGTTCCTTCCAGTAAGGGCACGGTTAAAACATCCTGTTCTGGCTGATTGAATTTTTGCTGAACTTTCCGCCCCATCAAAAGATTGAATTTTTGATCAGCTCCGCCGATTTCCACATCCGCCTTCAATTCAACCGAGTCATAGCCCTGCAACATAGGGTAAAGCAACTCCGACACACTGATTTCCTCCTTGGCCTCTACGCGACGCCTAAACTCTTCTCTTTCTATAAGCTGGGCATGCGTAAAACGAGAGGCGACTTGAATCAAAAAATCCACTTTTTTCTTTCCATACCACTCGCTGTTATACCTAACTTCAACTTTTTCCATATCTAAAATTTTCGCCACTTGCTTGAGATAGCTCGCCATATTTTTCTTGACTTCATTTTGGGCCAATGGCCGGCGGGAAATGTTTCGGCCAGAAGGATCTCCGATTGTCGCCGTCAAATCGCCCACCAAAAAGACGATCTGGTGCCCTAAATCCTGAAATTGTTTTAGTTTTAAAAGCGAAACGGAATGGCCCAGATGAAGGTCGGGCGCGGTCGGGTCAATGCCGAATTTCACCCTTAACTTTTTTCCGGATTTTAATTTTTCTTCCAAACTCTCCTTGACGATGACCTCGGCCACGCCCTTGTTGAGAAGTTTTTCTATTTGTTTAAGTTTATCTTTCATTTTATTGCTGATATTATTATGAATAATACCATAATCAATGAAACCCAAAAAGAAAAAAATTATTAAAATCGCGGGGCTGTTGGTGTTGGTCGTCCTGGGATTGGCGACAGGAGGGTTAATCTATTTTTATTCGCTATTAAAAGACCTGCCAGTTCTAAAACAAATAAGCAATCATCAGCTCGCCCAATCCACTAAAATTTACGATCGAACGGGCGAAGTCTTGCTCTACGAAATACATGCCGAAGAGAACCGGACGGTTATTCCCTTTGAGGAAATTCCAGATTACGCCAAAAAAGCGACCATTGTTATTGAGGACGGAGATTTTTACAAGAATCCCGGTTTTGACTGGCGAGCCATCGTCAGGGCAGCCTTCAACGACTTAATCCACGGCAAAACCCAGGGCGGTTCCACCATCACCCAGCAGTTGGCCAAAAACGCTTTTCTTTCGCCGGAAAAAACGCTCCAGAGGAAAATAAAAGAACTCGCCTTGGCTATCCAATTAGAACGCCGTTACGCCAAAGACGAAATCCTGGCTTTTTATCTTAATCAAATTCCTTACGGTTCCAACATCTACGGCATTGAAGCCGCCACTCAATCTTATTTTAATAAATCCGCCAAGGAAATTAATTTAGCGGAGTCAGCTATTTTGGCCGCCCTAATCCAAGCCCCCTGCTATTACTCGCCCTGGGGTTATCATTTAGACGAGCTCAAAAAACGCCAAGAATTTATTTTGGAACAAATGTTAAAACATGGCTTTATTGATGCCGCGGAAAAAGATTTGGCTCAAAAAACCAAGCTCGTTTTCGCCCCTCCGTCTCTCGGTGCTATCAAGGCCCCTCATTTTGTCATGGAGGTAAAAGAATACCTGATCAATCGCTACGGCGAAGACGCGGTGGAAAAAGGCGGCTTAAGAGTCACAACCTCGCTTGATTACGACCTTCAACAATTAGCCGAAAAAGTTGTCGCCGAAGGGGCCGCCCGCAATGAAACCCTTTATCGCGGAAAAAACGCCGCCTTGTTGGCCCAAGATGCCAAAACCGGGCAAATTTTAGCGCTAATCGGTTCCCGTGATTATTTTGATATTGAAAACGAAGGGAATTTCAATGTTGCCACCCGTGGCTTGCGCCAGCCCGGCTCCGCCCTCAAACCGTTTGTTTACTTAACCGCTTTTAAAAAAGGATACGCCCCAAATACTGTGTTGTTTGACGCGCCAACCGAATTTACCGCGAACAATCCCCTCTGCCCCGCGATAGTTGATTTCAGCAACCAAGACCCGGCCTGTTTTCATCCCCAAAATTTTGATAAAAAATTTCGGGGAGCGGTTGATTTAAAAAACGCCCTAGCTCAATCCATCAACATCCCTTCAGTCAAGCTGCTTTATTTAGCCGGCCTGAATGAAGTTTTGAAAACACTGCAATCTTTCGGCATCAGCACATTAACCGATCCCCAGCGCTACGGCTTGTCGCTGGTTTTGGGCGGCGGCGAAGTGAAACTAATAGATCTGGTTGGATCTTATTCGGTTCTTAGCCAAGAAGGCATCAGGCGTCCGCAGGTAATGATTTTAAAAGTGGAAAATAATAACGGGGAGGCCATGGAAGAATACCAAGAAAAAAGCGAAAAAGTGATTGAACCGCTTTATCCCCAACTAATAAACGATATTCTTTTAGACGCCGATCTGCGCCGGCCGCTTTTTGCCTCCAGTTTAAATCTGACGGTTTTCCCCGATCAGGAAGTAGCTCTTAAAACCGGAACATCCAACGACTTTCGCGACGCCTGGGCCATGGGCTACACCCCTTCTTTGGTGGTTGGGGTGTGGGCTGGCAACAACAACAATGCTTCTATGCAACAGCAGGCCGGCAGTATTTTGGCGGCCGTGCCTATTTGGCACGCGTTTATGGACGAAGCTCTTAAAAAACAAACAACCACCGAAACTTTCACGCGGCCGGATATAGTTTTGGCCGAGAAACCGATTCTCCGAGGCGAAGCGGTGATTAAGTATAAAATCAACGATATTGAATACCCCCAGATCCACGACATCCTGTATTATGTGGACAAAAACAACCCCGCGGGACCTAACCCCCAAAACCCCCAAGACGATCCCCAGTTTGAAAACTGGGAAGAAGGCTTGATGGGGTGGCTCAAAACCAACATTCCTGATTTTTATCGCTACAACCAGATACCGCCGGGGCTATCGCCAAGCGCCGACAACGAACAAAGCTCCAACCTAGAAATCACCGAACTTTTGCCAAGGAGCGGAGATTTCGCAAAAGACACGATTAGCGTTAAAGCCGCGATAAAATCAAATAACAACTTAGACAAAATAGAGCTGTATCTTAACGAACAATTAATGGACCGCAAAAGCCCAAATTCTTTAGGGGTTTATGAATATCAGTATCAAATTATCAACCCCAAAATAGAACTTCAAAACATTCTTAAATTAAAAATTAGCGATGTCCTGGGCAATCGCGCCGAAAAAGAAGTAATTATTTTCTCGCAATAAAACCAAAACCAGTTCTTGAAAAAGACTAGCTCTTGATAGGCATCAAGACATAAAACCAGTTCTTGTCGGCCGGAGATTTGATGATAGCCGGCTGATTATCGCTATTAAACCCAAAAATAATTTCCTTGTCTTCTGGCGACTTGAGGCCGTCAAGTAGGTATTTGTAATTAAAAGAGATGGCAAGATTGTCGCCGTTGGTCTTTATCGGCAATAAATAATGATTTTCTCCCAAAGCGCTGTCAGCGGAATAAATTTCCAGAAATTTTTTATTTTCTCCAATTTTTAATTTTATCTCATTAACTCGGCCGGAAAAGACACTGGTTAATTTCAAAGCGCTTACCAACTCGGCTTTGTTGATAACCAGTTCTGTTTTCAGTTCTTGCGGAACAATACTTTGATAATCGGGAAATTTACCGTCTATCAATCGGGAGATTATTTCCAGCTCATTGGTTTTGAAAAACACCTGGTTTTGGTTTATAAAAATATCCAGTTCGCTGTCACTTGGAATAACCCGTAAAATTTCCTGAATTGTTTTTAGAGGTAAAATAATTTCAAACCCTTCTTCAAAATTGCTTTTAAATTGGTCAGGAGTGATGTTTTTTTCAGCCAATCTAAAACTATCGGTGCCGGCTAACCTTAAATAATCTATTTGATAGCTAAACAAACAACCGTTAATTTCCGGCCGAATTTCGGAATATTGGATGCTGTTGATTATTTTCAACAAAGCGTTTTTAAACACTCCGGAGTTGATTTTGATATATTTATCAGTGTTGCTTGTTTTGGGGATAATCGGGAAATCTTCGGAATTTAATCCCTGAACCGCGGCTTCGTAATTGTCGGTTTTTATCAATAAATTAAAATCCTTGCTTTCTAAAGTGATTCTTTCAGTTGTTAAATTATTGACAATGTTTGAAAAAATATTAAAAGGCACCGTCAAAGAACCTTCTTCTATTATTTTTCCGGAAGCCCAATAACTAATCGCTAACTCTAAATTAGTAGCCGAAAAATTAATTTTATTATCTTCGGTTTTGATAATAATGTTTTTTAAAATCGGCAAATTTAAGTTATCCCCAGTTCCACCCTCTATTGAACGCAGTGCTTCTTTTAAATTATTATTTAATATAATTAATCTCATAGTTGTAATAGGGCTAAGCCTAATTGTTGATTTGTTTATTTTTTTATTTAAATAAAGGGTTTCTGTTTAAAAATTATTGTTGAAAAAATCTGGAAAAGTCGGGTATAAATTGTTTCAGTTTTCAATCGTTTGCTTTTAGCTGTTTATTTATCAAGTTAATATTAACAACTAAATCACAACTTATCCAGAACTTACGCGGACTTATTGATCATTTCTTTGATTAAAAGTATTTTCTGATTCAAAACCGGATTTTGATTAATTTCTTGAGAAATTTTCGCGCAAGCGTGAATGACGGTAGTGTGGTCTCTTTTCCCGAGTTTTTCTCCAATAGAGGGATAAGATGAATTAAGCATCTCCCGAAGCAAATACATTGTAATCTGGCGGGGCTCAACGACTTCTTTTTTCTTGCATTTGGCAATCATTTCGGTCGTGGAAATTTCAAAAAACTCCCCCACGGTTTTTATGACATCATTAGCGCTGATGTTCTTTGTGTTTACCCGCACCACTTCGTTAATGATTTCTTCTAATTTTTGGGCATTGATTTTGTCTTTTTTAACATCTTGGTAAAAAACGACTTTATTCAAAACCCCTTCTAATTCGCGGATGTTCTTTTTAACCCGGCTGGCTATCAATTCCAATATCTTGTCCTCAACCTGCCATTTGTTTTCTAGGGATTTTGTTCGGAGAATGGCCAACCTAGTTTCGTAGTCGGGATAGCTGATGTCGGCGATCATACCGCCTTCAAAACGAGAACGCAGCCTTTCTTCTATGATGGGTATGGCGGCCGGAGCTCTGTCTGAAGACATTATTATTTGTTTGTTGTTTTCGTATAAAACATTAAAGGTGTGAAAGAATTCTTCTTCGGTTCTTTCCTTGCCGCCGATAAACTGGATATCGTCAATAATTAAAACATCAACATTCCGATACCTTTTTTTAATATCTTCCATTTTGTTATTACGGATCCCCCAAAGCATATCGTTAAGGAATTTTTCCGAACTGACATAAAAAACCTTAACCTGGTTTTTGTAAACACTCTTGATCTCGTTGCCGGTCGCCTGCATCTGGTGGGTCTTGCCCAGCCCTACCCCGCCGTAAATAAAAAGAGGGTTGTATTTCTTGCCGACATCTTTGATGACCGCCGTCACGGCGGCGTAAGCCAGCTCATTTGAAGAGCCGACAATAAAAGATTTTAGGGTGTAGCGCGGATTAAGATTGGTTTCGGGGTCTATTTTTAGCTCAATCAGCGGTTTTTGCTTTTCAATTTCAATAATATTCTCCAAACCATCTCCTTTTTTTGCCTTGATTGAATTTTGCGGAGGTTGGCATTCAACGATATATTCAACAACCTTAATAGAATTGTCTATATTCCTTAAAGAACCTAAAATAAGTTTATGATAGCGATTCTTGACCCATTCTTTGGCAAAGTTATTAGGCAAGCTGACCACGACCGCTCCCTCGTTTTCCTTTTTATTGATAAGACGGCTATTTTTTAGCCAAGTAAGAAAATTGGGTCGAGAAATCTGGATCTCTATTTCTCCCAAGACGCCTTGCCAGAGATCATTGAGGTTCATGTCGGTCATTGATTTTAGTTTAAACTAAAAAATTAACAACGCAATATTGCAAAAGAACAACTTCTGTGATTTACTTGTTGATTAGTTGGGGAAAAGTGTTTAAAATTAAATAAAATGTCGATTACTTATCAACCAAAAAAGAAAAAGCGGAGCAGAACTCACGGATTCTTGAGAAGGAAGAGAACGCCCGGAGGAAGACGAACGATTGAAAGACGCCGCAAGAAAGGCCGAAAGAAATTAACGGTTTAGTTTCTTATGAAAAATTTATTTCACAATCTGCTTTATCAGCCGATTCTTGAAGCTTTGATATTTATTTATAAATACATCGCTTTTCATGACTTGGGCTTCGCTATTATCTTGTTAACTGTTTTTATAAGGTTTTTGCTTTTGCCGCTTTTTCATCGCGGAGCGAAGGACCAAACAAAAATCCAAAGACTTCAGCCCTTGGTTAAGAAAATCCAACAAGACCATAAAGACGACAAAGAAAAACAAACCCGGGCCTTGCTGGATCTTTACAAAGAACATTGCATCAATCCTTTCTCCAGTATTTTGCTTTTAATTGTCCAGTTGCCAGTCTTAATCGCTCTTTATCAGGTTTTTTTAAACGGTCTTTCCATCGCCGTTTTTGACAATTATAAATTTTTGAGTTTAATTGATTTAAGCCAGAAGAATTTTTTGATTACGATTTTAGCGGCTCTGGCTCAATATTTTCAAGGGCGGTCAATGATGCCCAAAACAGGAACTTGCCAGGCCGCCGCCGATCGCGCTAGCCAAGCGATGTTGTATGTGGGGCCAGCCCTGACTCTTTTATTTTTAAATAGTCTTCCGTCCGCTCTCGGTCTTTATTGGCTGGTTTCGTCGCTTTTTTCGCTGGGTCAGCAAGTTTTTATCAACAAGACGCTGGAAAAACAAAAACAAAATGGAACAATTATTAGATAAAATAAAAAAACTGCTTGAGTTGATGGGGTTGAATGATTTTGAGGCAAATTTCAACGAATCATCAAAAAGATTTTCAGTTTTAATTGACGACGATCTCATCACCCAAGAGTTGCCTGGGTTTTTGGAAGATTTTGAATATCTGGTTAATTTAATTTCTCAAAAAGAAAGCCAGCAGAAAGTGTGGCTGGATGTTAATAATTATCGCCGTGAGCGCGAGCGCTTGATTACTGAATTAGCCAAGGCCGCTGCTCATAAAGCCGCTCTTAAAAAAGAAGCAGTGCCGTTGCCGGCAATGAACGCTTACGAACGCCGGCTAATCCATGTAGAGATAGCCAATCACCCCGATTTAAAAACCGAAAGCATCGGCGAAGGAAGAGAAAGGAGGGTGGTGATTAAGCCGATTAGCTAGTTATTAGCCACTAGTTTATTAGCCACTAGTAAATCACGGAACTAATGACTAGTGGCTAACCGCCAACCTCTAAACCGTAAAGCCGATTATCATAACGATTGATAAAAAGAATTTGATTGCCTAAAAGCTTGGTCATGGATGTGTCAAGGATTTTGCCTTCCGTGGCACTCTCAAAAACCAATTCCGGCGCGGTTAAGTTGTTTAAATTAAATTTATACAGGTCGTCTTCGGTGTAAACGGATTTTTGGAGATAATCATCGGGCCAGTTTGTTTTGGGGCTGGCTGGCGTAAAAAGGAAACAGTAAAGAAAATCGGATTTTAAAACGCATTTATCCGGCAAAACCATAAAGGAGAAGTCATTGATGGTTTGTCCGGCCCAGTTAATCAAACTGCTTTTTTGGTTTTGGAATTTCAGCCCCAAATCGTCTTTTAGCCATTTAATGATTAGGCCGGCGCCAGGAGAAATAATCTCGTCAAAATTGAGCTTGGAAAGATTGAGCCGCCAAGCCGAACCTGCCACCAGAGAGGAGGGCTTATCGGTAAAAATTATTTCGTCCGGCCTTAGCCAATCAATTTTTAAATCTTTTAAGCTGATATTTTTAATAATGGTTTTGATCGCTTTGTCTTTTTGCTTGGTGTCGCCGGATAGGTAGTTAGCGATATCAATTATGGCTAAATTGGCTTGATTGTTTTGGCTAATGACGGCGGCCACTCTTTTCCCTTCCGGCGACCAAGCCATTGATTTAATTTCCAGGGGCAAAGGAGACCAGGAATTGTTCATTAAATCAAAAATGCTGAATTGCGGTTGGTTTGGGTTGCCGAACGCGGCGATTATTTTTTGGCTGTCGGGAGAAGGTAGGATAAAATTAAGATTTTCAATCGGTTGTTCCGAAAGAAAAGTGTCTTGGCTGTCGGAATTGGCTTTGGCAATCTTGCCAGTTTCGCTGACATAGAAAATCTCTTGAGTGCTGGAAGCCACCCAATAATCAAAAACCGGATTTTCGGAAAGAATTTTTAACCGATTGGCGGTAGTCGCGACCGGTTCTCCTGTTTTTTCTTCAATTGTTTGCTCTGGCAGTTTTGATTCTTGGTTGGCAGTCTTTGGCGCGGTTGTTCGGCTGATGACAAAATAAACTAGCCAGCCCAAGACCAAGACCCCAACGATTCCGATAATAAGTTTTAAGATTTTAGGCATAAATTAGTTTTCAGCTAATTTTATTTTATTTTTTTAGAAATACAATAATAATGTGCTTTTGTATCCCTGATTATGCCTTCCGGTGGAATTCGTTCGCATACTATGGCGTCTATGGCAGAAAGATTGTCGTCCCAGCCTTCTTTTTTGAGAGCCTTTATCATGTCTTTCGTGGCATATTGGTATTGATAAACCGCTCCGTCTTTTTGCGCTATTTCTATTATTCCCGGAGCGGCGCTTGTCGCTCCACTGAGCAGTTCTTTTCTCATCTTGGCAAACTCTTCAGGGGAAACAGCGGTATTGTAGGTGCTGTCGTTTTCAGGCGTTTCTATATTTACA
>JBBTUZ010000003.1:0-6785 GCA_038063495.1 Patescibacteria group bacterium
AGAAGTGCCAAAAAATGAAACCAAAAACTTAAAATTTAAAACTAAAAACTTTGTCCTGACCGGCAGTCTGAAATCAATGTCTCGCGAACAAGCCAAAGAGAAAATTCGTTCGCTCGGCGGTGAAATATCGGAATCCGTCAGTAAAAACACCAGTTATGTCATAGCCGGTAACGCATCCGGTTCAAAATTGGAAAAAGCGAAAAAATTAGGCGTAAAGATTATCGCAGAAAAAGAATTTTTGAAAGTAATCGGCGGATAAAAAATGCCGTTTCAGCCTTAAAACGCATTTGTGCATTTTTTTCAACTTAATCTTGACTTTTTTAAAATACTAGTATCTAATACTAATAGATTAGATTTTTGAAAAAATAACAGTTTTCAACTGTTTAAATTATGGGAGGTGCGTGATGAAAGATTTGATACTTGTATTGACAAACTCGCAAGACATTGCAAATAAATGTTTTGCCTTGATGAAGCACTTTAATTTGGAATTTGGAGCTTTCGATTTTATTTTGAGTAAAAGCGGGGAACTTTACTTTTTGGAAGTTAATCCGAATGGGCAATGGTACTGGCTGGAGGATTTAACAGGCGTTTTGATTTCAGATGCTATCGCTGATATATTAATTAACAAATCCTTTGAAAGGAGGTGAAAAATGATGGTTCCAGAGATTTTTGCATCTCTATGCGCAGTTCCCTCAAGGGAAACAGCTTACGGCGTAAGCTGGACCACGGGGTCTGGGGGTGGAAGCGATCCAGATGATTAATTCAGTGAGGGGCAACAAAAAAGTTGCCCCTATTTTTTAAAATGACAATAAATAAAACATTAGCAAAAAAAATAAATATATTAGCTGAAAAAGATCAGCAAATAAGAAAACAAGCAGAGAAAAATAAGGCCTGGGACAAAAAAATAGACATTTCCAATACTAAGGAAATGAAAAAAATTATTGAGAATTATGGTTGGCCAATTATAAGCTTGGTAGGGGAAAAAGCAAGTCGGAATGCGTGGCTTCTAGTTCAGCACGCTGATTATGACAAAAAATTTCAAAAATATTGCCTCAATCTTATGGAAAAAATTTATCGGCATAATCCCAAAGATATTCAAAAAGAAAATATAGCTTATTTGAAAGATCGTGTTTTGATAAATCAAGGTAAAAAACAATTATTTGGAACTCAATTTCGTTTCAATAAGAAACAACAATTAATCCCTTATCCAATTAGAGATAAAAAGAATTTAGAAAAAAATAGAGAAGAATACGATTTGCCTCCATTCAAAGATTTTTTGATTATGGCTAAAAATTATAATAAGAGCATATCTTAGGTAAATTTTTATTGTCAAATCTCCTTGATTCAGGCTCTCTTTTTTTAGTGAGAATTGATATAGAGTTCTCCCTTTTTGTTTTAAATAAGATATAATTTAAATATTATGGCGGATTCTATTATTGGTGAAATTGAAAAAAGCGAAGGAATTAGGCGTTAAAATCATCACCGAGCAAGAATTTATTTCTATGCTAAAATAATTTGTAAATTTATAACTTTGACTAATAAAAGTAAAAACAATATAGGATTTTTTCAGTTTTTAGGAATAGTAAAATGGGTTATCCGTTTTTGCTTCCAACTCGCCCCTTTTGAAACGGGAATGTTTTTCGTTCTTAAGGCGGTTTCCGATTTAGATAAAATCGTCAATCCTTACATTTTCGCTAAACTCTTAGACAGTGTTATTAAATTAGTCGGGAAAACAGATTCTCTCAAAAGCATTATTCCCTGGCTAATCGCTCTTTTTGCCTACAATATGTTGGTTTCTTTAATGAGGTCTTTTATGAGTTTTTATAGGAACAATATCCGGTTGATAAATAATTGGAAAACGGAACAAAAACTTTATGAAAAAGTTAATACTCTCGGAATTCAAACTCAAGAAAATTCGGAATTTGCGAATTATCTGCAAAGAGGAAAAGAAGCAATGGGGAATGTCAGTAATTACTTGGAAAGAATATTTGATTTTTTATCAAGCATAATTACCTTGATAATCTCTGCCTGGATTATTTTTAGCGCCGCGCCTTTTGTGGTCATAATGACGATATTCTTCACAATGCCGACTTATTTGATTGATAGAAATTATATGGCAAAAATTTGGGGCTATTACAGAGACACGACAGAAGAAAGAAGAAGCGCCCGAACTTCATCAAGCGATCTTCTTGACTCAAGCAAATTTCATGAAATTAATATTTCCTCAGCTTTTAATTATTTAAGCAATCGTTATAAGAAATTCACTGATAATCTCCTATTATTTCATCGTAAAACTTACAAAAAATGGTTTTCGTTGGCATATGTAACCGATAATCTCAATGATATTATAGTTTTTTTGGGCTATTTATTTATTTTTAAAAAATTGCTCAAGGGAATAATTTCAATCGGCAATACGACTTTTCAAATAAGAAATTTGAGTGTTTTTAGCAATGAATTGGAAAATTTAGGCGCTAATTTCGCGGGACTCTATCAAGACGGCATCCGCTTTGGCGATCTAAAGGGAATTTTTGAATTGACTCCGCCGTTTAGCGATGGCAAGGCGGAGTATCCTTATTCTGAAAAACCGCCTTTGATAAAATTTGACGCCGTAACCTTTAAATATCCCGATTCCGACACGGAAGTAATTAAAAATATTAATTTGGAAATTAAGCCGGGAGAAAAAATTGCTATTGTCGGCGAAAACGGCGCCGGCAAAACTACCTTGGTTAAGCTTTTGTGCAGATTTTATCAAGTAAATGAAGGTGCGATATTTTTAGATGAAAAAAACATCAATGATTTTAAAATTGAAAGCTGGCATAAAAATTTAGGCGTGCTTTTCCAAGATTTCAATATCCATCCTCATTTAACAGTTAAAGAAAATATCCATCTCGGAAAATCTAACGAAAAGTTTGATTTTAATCGGATGATTAAAGCGGTTCAAAGCGTCAATGCCGATGAATTTATAAAAAAGTATCCCAAAGAATACGAGCAGGTTCTTAGCGAAAAATACGCCGGGGGAATCAGGCCAAGCACTGGCCAATGGCAGAAAATAGCTATTGCCAGATTTTTTTACAGAAATTCGCCGGTCGTCGTTTTTGACGAACCGACCGCTTCTATTGACGCTATTTCCGAAGCCAGAATTTTTGAAGAAATATATAATTTTTTCAAGGATAAAACTGTCATAATCATATCCCATAGATTTTCTACCGTAAGAAACGCTGATAAAATTTATGTATTGGGCGATGGCGAGATAAAAGAGAGCGGCAACCATAAAGAATTATTAAAATTAAAAGGCAAATATGCCGAATCTTTCAAGATTCAGGCCAAAGGATACAGATAATTCGCCATTATCGCGAAAAAAGATTAGAATAGATTTATGAGCGAAATTGATGAAAAAAAATTAGAAAATTTGGCAAAATTAGGGCGGATAGAGCTAAACGAATCGGAAAAATTAAAATTGTTAAAAGACCTGCCGGAGATTCTTAATCATTTTCAGGAATTGCAAAAAATAGACACAACCAATGTTGAGCCAATGTCGGGAGGCGTGTCTCAAGAAAATATTTTTCCGGAAGACGGAGAAAGCGCCAGGCTGTCCCTGTCTGCCGACAGGCAGGAAGCGTCGGGCGTCAAGTTAACCGACGCGTTTCCGGAAAAAGAAAATGATTTCTTAAAAATACCGCCGGTATTTGAATAATATGGATTTGAATAATTTGACAATTAAAAAATTCCACGAAGGGTTGCTTAAGAAAGAGTTTTCGGCCGTGGAAATTGCCGAATCTTTTTTTGATTTTATTAAAACAAAAGACCCTGAAATAAAAGCTTATTTGAGCCTGGGGAAAGACGAAGCTCTAAGCCAGGCCAAGAAAGTAGATGCCGCTTTGGCTAAAGGGCAAGACTTAGGAATATTGGCTGGCGTTCCTTTGGCGGTTAAAGACAATATTTTAATTGAAGGCCAGCCAGCCACGGCGGCTTCAAAAATTTTGGAAAATTATCAAGCGGCTTACGATGCCACGGTAATTAAAAGGTTAAAATCAGCCGGAGCGGTTTTCCTTGGCAAAACCAATATGGACGAATTTGCCATGGGTTCTTCAACTGAAAATTCGGCTTTTCAAATAACCCGCAATCCGGCCGACTTGGAAAGAGTGCCCGGCGGTTCTTCTGGCGGCTCGGCGGCCGCGGTGGCGGCTGGTATGGCCATTGCCGCTTTGGGCTCGGACACCGGCGGCTCTATCCGCCAACCGGCCAGTTTTTGTGGCGTCGTGGGGCTGAAACCGACCTACGGCGCTGTTTCCCGCTATGGGTTAATTGCCATGGCTTCTTCACTAGACCAAATCGGGCCGATTGCTAAAACCGTGGAAGACGCCGCTATTTTATTAGAAGTCATTAAAGGAAAAGATAGCTTAGATTCAACCTCCGTTGATTTAAACAAATTTCAAAATTCAAATTTAAAAATTCATAATTCAAAAAAATTAACCATCGGACTTCCTGAAGAATATTTTATTGAAGGCTTGGAACAAAAAACAGCCAAGGCCATCAACGAAACAATTAAAGATTTAGAAAAATTAGGTTTTAAATTCAAAAAAATCAGCTTGCCTCACACGAAATACGCTCTTTCTTGCTATTACATTATTATGCCGGCCGAAGCCAGCGCTAATTTAGCAAGATACGACGGTATTCGCTATGCCCGGAGAGAAGAAACAGCCGATGCTAAAAATTTAAAAGAAATTTATTTTTCTCAACGAAGCGGGGGATTCGGGAAAGAAGTCAAACGAAGAATTATTTTAGGGACTTTTGTTTTATCCAGTGGCTATTATGATTCTTATTATCTTAAAGCCCAAAAAGTCAGAGCTTTAATCAAAGAAGATTTTAACAAAGCCTTTGAAGAAGTGGATGTCATTCTGACTCCGGTTGCGCCGACTCAGGCTTTTAAAATCGGCGAAAAAACCGAAAATCCGCTTATGATGTATCTTTCCGATATTTTTACTATTCCCGTAAATTTAGCCGGCTTGCCCGCTATTTCCATTCCGACAGAAAAGCTCCAAGCGCCAGGCGTCCCACTTTCGCCAAGACTTCGGCGGGCAGGCAAGCATCAAAATGAACTCCCGATTGGATTTCAGCTGATTGGCAAACATTTTCAGGAAAGCGATATTTTGGAAATAGGACAAATGTATGAGAAAATGACTAATAATCAATAACGATAATAACTTATGGAAGACATCATCGGTCAGATTTTAAATTTTAGAGATTTTGTGATTGAATTATTTTCGCCTTATTTTGGCTGGATTCAATTTGCCTCTTTGGTAATTTCTGGACTTTTGCTCTGGGGCATTATTTATTTCATGATAAAATCAACTTTCGTTAATATGAAAATTGAACAGTGGATGGATGTTTTAAGAGTAGGGGATTTAACGAAACGCCGTTCCATAAAAGGTTGGGCAAAAATCCAAAAAAGTTTGCGGTTGGGAGACGAAGCCAGCCTTAAATTAGCCATTATTGAAGCCAATGCGATCCTTGACGAGCTTTTGAAAATTAGCGGCTGTATCGGCAAAAATATGGACGAGCGCTTGAAACAACTTGATTCGTCAAAACTCTCCAATCTTAGCGATGTTTGGTCGGCCCACAAAATTTGTCAGCGAATTATTCTAGAAAAAGACTTTCATATCAACAAACAGGAAACAGAATTGATTATCAATATCTACAAAAAATCCTTTCAAGAATATCAATTGATTGATTAAGGTTAAACCGATTTAATTCGATTTAAAAAAGAAACCCGCCTAAAGTCCTGATAGACTTTGGCGGGTTTTTTGTGTACGAAGAGTTACTTTTTGAACTCGCTAGGACAAATGATGGAAGTTTTCCAATCGTCCGGCAATACTTTGAAATCAATCCAGTATTCGCCAATGCCGGTCTTAAGAAACTGCCATCTTGCCTTATCAAGTTCATCAATCTCAAACGACACGCAAGGAATCCAACTATAAGTGTCTTCCCACGCACCATTTTTGTAGTCTCGCCCCCAGATTAATGTCATAGAAGCGTTGCGTAAGATTGACGGGTTTCGGTAACAGTAGCCTGCTACCACACCAAATAAGTACTTCCGATCGTACGGTTCAGTAATTGAACTAGGTTCTTTGTCAACGAGCGCTATCTTCTTCATACTAGACCCTCCTTTCTTTAATTGATTATTTATCAATTTTACGTTGGAGGGGTACCCGCTTGCTTCTCTTTTTCAAGAAGGGAATAAGGGTTAAGAACCGTACTTCCTCAAGGTTCTGATTATCCTAACAAACCAAGAGGTAGAGATGCTATCTGCATTTCCGGTCGCTCTGGAGACGTGTGTTATTGGCGTAAACCCATACCCCCATTGCCTAGCTTATTTTAAATAAAGCATAGTATAATATATTTGTCAAGTCCACTTAGGATAGACAAAATTAAACTGCCGAAACAATGAGAGTTTATTTATTTAATTGCGCGGTGGATGGGATTGATAATCTGGCGGTCGCGACGGGATTTGAACCCGTGGTCTTCTCCGTGACAGGGAGACGTGTTGGACCGGGCTACACTACGCGACCAGTAGCAGGGGTGGGGATCGAACCCACGACCTTAGCGTTATGAATGCTATGCTCTAACCAGCTGAGCTACCCTGCCTGCCAACAGGCAAGCCTGCCTGTTTCCAAGCCTGTTGCGGGGGCG
This sequence comes from Patescibacteria group bacterium, assembly GCA_038063495.1. Taxonomy (GTDB): domain Bacteria; phylum Patescibacteriota; class Minisyncoccia; order UBA6257; family MFKM01; genus MFKM01. The sequence continues at coordinate 6,691 of JBBTUZ010000003.1, forward strand.
GGAGTTGAACCCGCTCCTGGAGATTATGAGCCTCCCGAGGTAACCGTTCCTCTACCCCGCGATAGAATTATACTTAAATAATTTTTATTCTTCAA
>JBBTUZ010000004.1:0-10391 GCA_038063495.1 Patescibacteria group bacterium
GCTTATATTTTTGAAAAAGTTTTTGGTTTCGCTGTCAAATTTATAATCATCCGGCTTATTCACGATCTTTTTCGCTTTAATATCGTCTGCTTCAACTGAAGCAATGTTTCCGTTCTTACAATTCAGAAAGTGGGTGTAGCTTCCCATGCTCCGCCATATAATCGCAGACATAACAACCTCCTTTTTAATTTTTCTAGATTTATTGGCTACCGTTTAATCAATTAACTTGGAAATTTCTCGCATTATTTTCTCTACGCCTTCTTCTAACGAAAATTTGCTAATAAAATCAATCGGTTTCCCGATTTTAATCTTTATTTTTTTAGATTTTAAAATCCCGAAGGTGCCGTTTAACCCAACCGGAACAATCAGCGCGCCGGTTGTTTGGTGAAGATAGGCCGCGCCTTTTTTGCCCGGTTGAAGCTTTCCGTCAAGCGTTAATTTCCCTTCCGGATAAATCCAGATTTTAGCTCCTTTTTCCAAGGCTTTAACGGCTTCGGCCAAGTTTTGCCGGAAATCGCCCAACCCCTTGATAACCAAAATATAGCCATTCGCCCTTACATAGGTAGCCACAAGAAAAGAAATGGGAAAAGGAAAAGAATTTTTCCAATAATTAAAATACTCTTTTACCACTAAAAACCTGATTGGGAAAAATTTATGGGGCACGACTAAATCTCTCGGCATCGCGGCGGCGCAAACCGGGCCGTCAAGGTAGCTGGCATGGTTGGAAACAAAGATGACCGCTTTGTCTTCCAAGCCTTTCAAATTTTCTTGCCCTTCCACGCGATAACGAAAAAAAAATTTTAAAGTCAAATAGATAGGCCAATAAGTAAATTGTTGGATAACTTTCGGTATCATTTCCAAAAAATCATTTCTTCGGGAGTTCTTCTTTTTTTATTTTTGAGCTATTTCCTTGGTTCATCTCCGTAATTGTTTTTTGCAGTTTAACCACTAATTCGTTTAATTCAATTTCTTTTCTGATGAAATCAACGGCGCCGCTTTCTAAAGCGAATTTGCGATTAACTCCGACAATCTCCGGCCGGGGATCGCCTTTGCCGGTAAAAATAAAAACTTTGATATCTTTAGTGTTTTCGTCGCCTTTTAGTTTCAGAAGCGCTTCCACGCCATCCATTTCCGGCATTATGACATCCAGTAAAATAATGTCGGGTTTTAATTCTTGGGCCAATCGCACCCCCTCAATGCCATTGGAAGCTTCTTTTATTTCAAATCCGTTAGCTTCTAGTTTGGTCTTAACTATTTCTCTTATCTCGGGCTCGTCGTCTACTATTAAAATTAAGGGTTTTTCGCGCATTCTTATAATGCTGGATTAAAGAAAGTTTATCCGACTGTCAAACATTTAATGCTTTTTTTATTCATTTAGATTTTTCTTGGTTTTATCATTACATTTAAAAGCTTCAGCGATGTCTAGCGAATTTGACTTTGGAGAATAGTATTCTATAATAGTATTTAATGTTAAGCAAGCTACAAAAAGTGAATATCATCAGAAATGTCCGGCTCAAAGAAACGGATACGGGTTCCGCGGGGGTTCAAATCGCGCTTCTGACAAAAAAAATAGAGGAATTGATTGGCCATTTGAAAACCAGCCCCAAAGACCATCATTCTCGCCGAGGTCTTTTGAAAATGGTGGGGCAAAGAAAAAGATTTTTAGATTATCTGAAAAAGAATAAAGAAAAAATTATCGTTAAATCGCCAAATAAATAATTAAACCCAAAACAACAATGTCCATCGCTTACAAAGACCAGCGAATCGGTATTTTCCTTGACATCCAAAACCTTTATCATTCCGCTAAAAATCTTTATCGGTCTAGAGTCAATTTCCAAGAGCTTATCAAAACCTTGACCGGCAACCGCAAGCTTATCCGGGCGGTGGCTTATGTGGTTAAAAGCGAAACCGCTTTGGGCGAAAAATCGTTTTTTGAAGCTTTAAGCCAAGTCGGCCTGGAATTAAGAGTCAAAGACCTCCAGATTTATCACGGCGGGGAAAAAAAGGCCGATTGGGATGTAGGATTAGCCATTGACGCCGTTAGAATGGCCGATTCTTTGGATGTAATAATTCTAGTCACCGGCGATGGCGATTTTATTCCTCTGGTTGAATATCTTAAGTGGGGCTTGGGAAAACAAGTTGAGGTGGCGGCTTTCAGCAAAACCACTTCGGCTCATCTTAAAGAAGCGGCTGATTATTTTACCGCGGTGGAAGAAATCCCAAAAATTTTTCTTAAAAAACAAATTTAAAAAATGACAATAAAAGAATTCAAAAAACAGGTTTTCCAAACAGAATTTGAAAATAAAAACTTGAGCCTGGAAATATCCGACCTCGGCTGTCAAGCCAATTCCGCCGTTTTAGGAAAATACGGCGAAACCGCGGTTTTGGTTACCGTGGTGATGGGCAAAAACGACGAACCCAAAAATTATTTGCCGTTAGTGGTTGATTATGAAGAAAAATTTTATGCCGCCGGAAAAATTATCGGCAGCCGTTTTGTCCGGCGCGAAGGCCGGCCATCAGACGACGCCATTATTTCCGGCCGTTTAATTGACCGGACCATAAGGCCTCTTTTTGACCAAAGAATCCGCCGACCGATTCAGGTGGTGGTTACGGTTTTGGCCTATGACGAAGAAAACGACCCTGATTTTATCGCGCTTTTAACGGCTTCAACGGCTTTGGCGATTTCCGATGTTCCGTGGAGTGGCCCGGCGGCCGGAATAAGAATTATCAAAGAACAGCCTAAAGTTGAAGCCTTTTTTGCCGGCACCGAAAATAAAATCAATATGATTGAACTTGGAGCCGAAGAAATTTCCGCGGATACCGCTGTTGAGTTTTTTGAATCCAGCCAGAAAAAAATTAAAGACTTGATAGCTTTTCAAAAAGGGGTTATCAAGGCTATCGGCCAAAAGAAAGCTGAACTGGTTTTGGCGGAACCGCCCGTGGAGCTTAAAAAGAAAATTATTGATTTTCTTAACGGCCGATTAGAAAAAGCCGTTTATCAGCCATTTAAAAGCTCCAGACAGAACGCTTTAGAGGATCTCAAAACCGAACTTTTCGCTAATTTAAGCGTGGAGCCTGAAATCAAAAACTGGGGAGACAAGGTTTTTGAAGAAGAAGTGGATAAAATGGTCCATCGGGGAATTTTGGAAAAAGACCAAAGGCCCGATAGCCGAAAGCTGGACGAGGTGCGGCCTCTTTACGCGGAAACCGGCCTTTTTAAAAGAACTCATGGTTCCGCTCTTTTTGTCCGAGGCGAAACTCAATCCCTGGCCATCACAACTTTGGCCGCGCCCGGAGCGGAACAACTAGTGGAAACAATGGAATTTTCCGGCAAGAAGCGTTTTATGCTCCATTACAATTTCCCACCGTTTTCTGTCGGCGAAACCGGCTCTTCCCGCAATCCCGGCCGAAGAGAGATCGGACACGGACTTTTGGCGGAAAAAGCGCTTCGTTATTTAATTCCGCCGGTTGAACAATTCCCATACACAATTAGAGTGGTTTCGGAAATTTTATCTTCTAACGGTTCTTCTTCAATGGCTTCGGTTTGCGCCGGTTCGCTTTCTTTAATGGATGCCGGCGTGCCCTTAAAAAAACCAGCTGTCGGCATCGCCATGGGCTTAATAATCGGGGAAGGCCAATATAAAATTTTAACCGACATTCAAGGGCCGGAAGATCATTACGGCGATATGGATTTGAAAGTGGCCGGCACTCGCGACGGCTTAACCGCCATTCAGATGGATGTCAAAATTGACGGCATTGATCAAGAAATATTTCAAAAAACTTTGGCGCAAGCCCAAAAAGCCCACGGAGACATTCTTGGCGTGGTAGAAAAAACTCTCAAAGGGCCGCGCGAAGAACTTTCACCTTACGCTCCGGCAGTTTTAACTTTTGAGATCAAACCGGAAAAAATCGGCGGGGTAATCGGCAGCGGCGGCCGGGTGATCCAAGGCATCATTCAAATGAGCGGCGGGCTAACTACCGTTGATGTTGAACAAGACGGGAAAATTTATATCGCCGGTCCTGACAGAAAGCAAGCCCAATCGGTTTTAGATCAAATAAAAGCCATCGTCAAAGAATATGAAATCGGCGAAATAATTGAAGGCGAAGTGATAAAAATTTTAGATTTCGGAGCGATTATTGACTTGGGCGGCGGCCGAGACGGGATGATCCATGTTTCCGAATTAAAAGAAGGATATGTCAGCAAAGTGGAAGATGTAGTCAAGCTTGGCGATAAAGTCAAAGCCAAAGTGATTCGCGTTGACTTTGACGGCAAAATCGGATTATCATTAAAATAAGCTAAAGAGTAATTGGGTAATTACCGTAATTGCTGTAATTACTTAATTACAAAAAAAATTATGGAAAATCAACCTGAAGAAAAAAACGAAATACCAACCCCGCCTCCCGCCAAAGTAAGCGTTAGAACAATGGAGTCGGATATTAAAACAATGCAAGAGGGCGGCGGCCAAATGCCCCAACCCTATATAACGGAAATAAACCAACAGCCCAAAGAAGAAGCCAAGGCGCCCGAAGAAATTTCTTTCCAAGCGCCCGCGCTGGAATCAAACATCGCCGGCTACACCGGTCCTGAAGAACCAATTTTCCAAGCCGAAGCCCCAACGCCTCTGCCCCCGGGGAAAGAAAAAGCTTCAACCGAAAAAAACGCCAAGCTTCCCCAAAAGGGATCTAAAACTTTTATAATAATTTCAGGCATCGTTGTTTTGGTGGCGATTTTAGGAGTTAGAGGATATTATCTGGTTACCAAATTCATTAAGGTAAAAGAAGCCGCGCCTTCTCCGGTTGTATCCGCGCCTCTGGAAGAAGAGACCATTATTCCCGTGCCGGAAAAAATCCCAAGCCCAGCCGCTTATGTTTCTTTGTTTAGCGCGCCGGTTCTTCAAGAAGAAAAAAATATTTCCGTTTTAACGCCGGAAAATATCACAGAGGCCTTGTTGGCCGCGGCTAACGCTACTCCAGTCAATAGTCTCAAAGAAGTAGTTCTGCGCGGCGAAAATCAATCTCTAGTCGGTCTGTCTGAATTCATTCCCGTTCTTTTGCCAGAATTGAAAAGTGAAAAAATCGCCGAATTTTTTGAAGAAAATTTAACAGCCGTGGTTTTTTCAGACCTTAACGGATTTTGGCCCGGTTATGTCGCCAAATTAAAACCGAGCGCCGCCATTGACCAAGCCCAAACCTTCATCAAGCAAAATTTAGAATCTTCACTCAATCTAAAAAATATTTTTCTGGAAGAACCCGGGGCGGCCGTGGCTTTTAAAGACGGCCTGGTTGGCAGTCCGATAATAAATACCCGTTACGCGACTTTTTCTAAATCGGGAGCGGCTTTCAATTACGGCTGGGCTAACAATAACTTGATAATAAGCGCTTCCTACACCGGTCTTTTGGAAATTCTAAAGAAACTTCAATAAAATGTTTTCATTAAAAACAATAAAAGCAGTTCTAGAAAAAGAGAGAAAAGCGCTTGAAGCGGAAATTAAATCTTTAAACACGCCTCCGGAATTCGGCAACGACGTGGACGACAGCGAAGAAACCGACGAAGCTGAAGCATTCACCACCAATCTCGGTCTCCAACAGGTTTTAAGAAACAAATTAGAAAATATCAACGAGGCGCTGCAGAAAATTGAACAAAATAAATACGGCATTTGCGAACAATGCGGGAAAAAGATGTCTTTAATTCTTTTAAGAATCTTGCCTAGCTCCCGTCTTTGTCAAAAATGTAAAAAACTATTAAGAAAATGAAAGGCCCGGCCAGGATCTTTTCAGCCGAGTTAGACGGCATTAACGCGGAACTAATAGAAGTGGAGACCGACATCAATGTCGGTCTCCACGCTTTTAACATCGTCGGTCTGGCGGATAAATCGGTGTCCGAAGCCAAAGAGCGGGTCAATTCAGCTTTGAAAAACAGCGGCATTAAACCGCCCACCAAGGAAAACCGACGCATCACCGTTAATCTGGCGCCAGCGGATATTAAAAAAATTGGTTCCCAGTTTGACTTGGCTATCGCTTTAGCTTATCTCCTAGCCAGCGACCAGATTAAAGAATTTGAAACCCGAGACAAAATGTTTGTCGGCGAGCTTTCCCTTGACGGCAGTCTCCGGGGCGTCAATGGCGGATTGAATATCGCCCAACTCGCGAAAAAATTAGGCTTTAAATACCTTTTCGTGCCCGAAGCCAACGCCGAAGAAGCGGCAGTCGTCAAAGAAATTTCAGTTATTCCCGTATCGGATCTCAAAGCGTTAATCGCCCATTTAGAAAACCAAACAATTATCCCGGCGCAACCGGAAACCGCTTTTGTTTCCGACAATCAGTTTTCACTGGTAAATTTTGACGATATTAAAGGCCAAGAAAACGCCAAACGAGCTTTAGCCTTAGCGGCGGCTGGCGGCCATAATATTTTAATGGTTGGGCCGCCCGGCACCGGAAAAACTATGATGGCCCAGGCCTTAATCTCTCTTTTGCCGTCATTAGCCCTTGCCGAGGCCATTGAAGTTAATCAAGTTTATAGCGCTGCCGGATTGCTGAAAAAAAATAATTTTATCAGCTACCGTCCTTTGCGCTCGCCTCACCACAGCTCTTCTTTAATTTCTTTGATTGGCGGCGGCTCTTATCCCAAGCCCGGAGAAATTAGTTTGGCCCACCGAGGCATTCTTTTTCTGGACGAATTTCCGGAATTTCACCGCGACCTCTTGGAGGCTTTGCGCCAACCACTGGAAAACGGCGTCATCAACATTAGCCGAGCTAAAAAAACCCTGACTTTTCCGGCTAATTTCACTTTAGTCGCCGCCATGAATCCTTGCCCTTGCGGTTATTTCGGCGATCCCCAGAAAGAATGTCGTTGCGCCGCTTACGAAGTTTTCCGCTACCAAAAGAAAATTTCCGGTCCTCTGCTTGACCGCATTGATATCCAAATTGAAGTGCCGCGGGTAGAAATCAGCGAATTAAGAAATAAAAAATCAACCGCCAAAAACACTAATCAAATACTGAAATCAAAAATCGCCGCGGCCCGAAAAATCCAAACCCAACGTTTTCAAAATTTTAAACCCAAAATTCACACCAACAGCGAAATGACCTCCAAGCAAGTGGAGGCCGTGATCAATTTTGATAATTCGGCGGAAAATTTTTTAAAAAATGTTTTGGAGAAAACTTTTCTTTCCGGTCGCAGTTATTATCGTATTCTAAAAATCGCCCAAACAATTGCCGACTTTGAAGCCTCGGAAACAATAACCTCCGGTCATTTAGCGGAGGCTTATCAATATAGAACAAGGGAGGGCAATTAGTAATTCCTTAAATTACGAAATGCGCATCTAGGCCAATAGCAAAAGAATGAATTTTCTTCAACCCGCTCACGCTCCGACCGCGGTCGGAGCTGCGCTTCCGTTTGGGTTTCAGAAAATTCATTCTTTTGCTGTTGGTGGCCTTATTTCGTAATTCAAAGAATGATTGCGTCAATTAGAATTTAGCGAAAGGATTTTTGGCTCCGTGAACTTCAAAATGCAAATGACAGCCGGTGGGGCCATGGGTATTGCCGGTATTGCCCATCAAACCGATTTCGGCGCCCTGCGAAACATATTTGCCTTCGGCTATTAAAATTTTATTTAAATGGGCGTAAGAAGTGTAAGTTTTATTGGGATGTTCAATTTTAATATAACCGCCGTATCCATTATTCCAGCCGCTGTCATCTGTTTCTATAACCAGGCCTTCGGCCGCGGCGTAAACCGGTGTCCCGCAAGAATTAGCGATATCAATAGCGTTGTAATCGTGAAGCCGTCCCCAGTTCCAACCGGTGGTAGGAATGGCAAAATAGTTGCCTAAATCCAGAAAGTCGCCGGGCCAACGGCTGACATAATTAGTTTTCCGCAAAGGCCGGCCGTGAGGGATAATCAACCGATTGCCGGGGCTTTGAAGAAATTCTTGAAAATTAGTGTTGAATTTTTTAATTTCTTCGGAGCTAACTCCATACAAGCCGGCGATGGAATCCAAGGTGTCGCTTTCTTTAATTTCATGCAACACCCCTTCAACCGGCAAAATAACTATTTCCTGGCCCGGTTTGATAAAAGACAAGCGGAGGCCAGAATTCGTCCAGAAAATAGCATCGGTGGAAATATCAAATTTAACCGCGATTTTAGAAATAGTGTCTCCTGGCTGAATCTGGTAAATCATTAATCCTTCGCGAGTCGGCAAAACGGTATTCAGGGGATTGGCGGGGTCTGAAATCACCGAACTATCCAATAAAACAAATCCGGCAAATCCATCAAGAACAGGATCGCTGTTATTGACGGCTAAATTAAAAGAACCTGTTAAAACAGATTCAGATTGACTTTCCGGGCCGCCGATAATACCATTGGAAGTCAAAACCGAATTTTGATCGGCTCTGGCCAAGCGAATGGCGAAATTAACCGCTAAAATACTCAAAAAAACCAAAACAACCGACCAGGAAACGGTTTGCTTCAAAAATCTCTTCAAAGAAGTTAGAATACTATAATGAGTAACGATAGAGAGTATTATAGCAAAGTCAGGCAAAAAAACAATGCCCTTACTTATTCGGCAGGCAAGCTTTGCCTGTCCGCAAGCCAGCCCCTAAAAGTCCTTGTTTTTGGGCTGGGTCTCAACGGCGGAGGAGTAGGCAGCGCCAGGTTTTTTAGCCGCCAAGGGGCCAAAGTGACAATAACTGACTTAAAAAGCAAAAAGGCTCTTTCAGTCTCTTTGGCCGAGCTTTCTTCGTTTCCCGGCATCAAATATGTCCTTGGCCGGCACCGCTGGGCCGACTTTCTAGCCAGCGACCTGATTGTCAAAAATCCGGCTATCCCATGGGATAATCCTTTTTTGAAAAAAGCCCAAGCCCAAAATATACCGATTACCACCGACACCATTCTCTTTTTCAGCCAAGCGCCGACTTTAATCGTTGGCATTACCGGAACCAAAGGCAAGTCAACAACCGCGACCCTGTTAGCAGAGCTTTTAAAAAAGAAATATTCCCGGGTTTGGCTGGTAGGCAATATCGGAGAATCTTTTTTAGACAAACTCCCTAAAATTAAATCTAAAGACATTATCGTGGCCGAACTTTCCAGTTTTCAGCTGGAAGACTTGGCTTTGGCCAAGAAAAGCCCGAACATAGCTATTATTACCAATATTTTCCCGGATCATCTTAATCGCTATTCTTCTTTCCAAGAATACGCCCAAGCCAAGACCCATATTTTTCTCCACCAAAAACCGGCGGAGCATTTAATCATTGACGGCAATGATGAATTTTTAGTTAAGTTGACAAAAAAAGCCAAGGCCAAAAAACATTTTCTTGAAAAGAAAAATTTGCCGCCTTTAGAAATCAATACCGCTTTAGCTGTTAAGGCGGCGGAGATTTTAGGCGTGCCTCAAAAAAGTATTGCTAAAGTTCTAAAAAATTTCCGCGGTTTAGCCGGCCGCCAGGAAACGGTCCGAGAATTAAAAAATAGAATTTTTATCAACGACACCACCGCCACTAATCCAACCGCGGTTTTAATCGCTCTTCAATCTCTATCCCTAAAATACCAACGGCCGATTGTTTTGATTGCCGGAGGCCAAGACAAAAATCTTGACTATAAAAAAATGGCTCAAGAAATAAATAAAAAAGTAAAAACACCGGTTCTTTTGCCCGGCAACGCGACCGAAAAACTCAAAAAAAATCTCCGCTCGGGATTTTTAGAAGTTAAAAATATGAAAGAAGCGGTTAAAAAAGCTTATGATTTATCGCAAGCAGGGGATTTGATTTTGCTTTCCCCGGGAGCGGCCAGTTTTAACCTTTTTGAAAATGAATTTGACCGCGGCGAGCAATTCAATCAATGTGTTAAAAACCTGCGTAAATAAATGAAAAGATTAGGCCAACATTTTTTAATCAATAAAACCAAGCTTCAAAAAATTGTTGAGGCGCTGGATTTAAAACCAGGGGATGCCGTTATTGAAATCGGCCCGGGCCACGGGGAATTAACAGACGAATTAAGAAATAAGAATAATGAATTAAAATTAATGACGATAGAAAGAGACAATGACTTGGTTGAATTGCTGAAAAATAAATTTGCCCGAGATAAAAATCTTGAAGTCGTTCATGACGATGTCTTAAAAATTTTGCCCGATTTATGTTTAAAACTTCATAATTCAAATTTCAAGATTGTCGGCAATATACCTTTTTATATTACCGGTTATCTTTTGCGAATTTTAGGAGAATTAAAAAATAAGCCCTCGCTTATTGTTTTGACCGTTCAAAAAGAAGTAGCGGAAAGAATTTGCGCCGAACCGCCAAAAATGAACTTATTGGCGGCCAGCGTCCAATTTTGGGCCGAACCGAAAATTGTTGATTATATTCCCAAAACTGATTTTCAACCCCAACCAAAAGTGGATTCGGC
>JBBTUZ010000005.1:0-6399 GCA_038063495.1 Patescibacteria group bacterium
TAAATGCTTAATATCATAGTGGCGATTTGCGTTGGGTTAGCAGTGCTTGGTGGATTTTTTGGGATTTGTTGGTTTATTGGAAACTTTTCAACAATGAAAGGAGAAAATACAAGTCTGGAAGAAAAGATTGCCAGTGGAGCAGAAATGATTTTAACATTAATCATACTTTTTGGCGGAGCATGGCTGATTGGCTGGCTTCTGTTGGGAATGAAAAAAATGATATAATTTTTTCAAAAATCATTTTAAAATTCAAAAAGGAGGTGTTGAATGAGCTTGTTGGATTGGATTTTTGGCTGGATGCTCGTTCCGGACAATTTGCCGAAGGAACAGGCGATGGCGATTTTCTGCCATACCTATGGCACGACGCCAGGTTTTAAAAGTTTGACAGCAGTGAGCCAAGCGGCGATGGAAAAAGCCATTGAGCTTATCGTTAAAGGCAAATCTTATCTTCTTATCCTCCCAGTTGGTTCTTGCGGAGAAAACGAGGAAAGAAAGATTAGACAGGAAATTGCTCAAAAAGCAGGAATTGCCAATCAGATTTCTTTTCTCCGCGGCGTAAAAAGCACTTACGATGAAGCCGCCGCCATAGGAAATCTTATCGTGGGAGGCAATATACTAGTGGTAGCGGACCGTTATCATATGAGGCGTTCGCTCCAAATTTTCCGCGCCTGTTTACCCGGCACAAAGCTCTACAATGCTTCAAGCGTTTGTTTGAAGTATGACGAGCCGGCCGTTCCACCTAGTTTGTTTAGCTTCATTCAGTCTAGGCAAATTAGGAGCAAATTCGTTTCTATTTTGTGGAACAACTTGTTTTACCTACTTACTCCGATTTTAGTCAAAAGGAGTTGAGGCCGTAGAATACCTTAAAAAATGTTTTTTTTCAAAACCCTTGTCAGATTTTCTGATGAGGGTTTTTTATTTTTTGACATTGAAGTTTTTTTATTTTATGCTGATTTCAAATGATAATTCGCAAACTCGGCATTGATTTAGGAACAACCAACACTTTGGTTTTTGTTCCGGGCAAGGGATTGGTGATTAACGAACCCACGGTGGTGGCTTTGAGCAAGCCGTCTAACGCCGTGATGGCGGTGGGCGCCGAAGCCAAAGAAATGGTTGGCCGGACACCGGGCGATATCGTCACTTATCGGCCGTTGAAAGACGGCGTTATCGCCGAATACTACACCACCAGGACGATGCTGGAATATTTTATTTCCAAAGCCGTTGGCCGCTTTAATATTTTTAAACCCGAGGTGGTGATTTCCGTTTCAGCCGGCATCACTTCAACTGAAAAGAGGGCCGTTATTAACGCCGCCCGCGAAGCCGGAGCCAAGGAAGTTTATTTGGTCAGGGAACCTCTTTTGGCCGCCCTGGGAGCCAATATCCCGATAAATTCTTCTTCAGGCAATATGATTATCAATATGGGCGGCGGCACTTCCGAAGTGGCGGTTATTTCTTTGGGCGGTATCGTCACCTGGTCTAGCCGGCGGGTGGCGGGCAATCATTTTGACCAAGCGATTATGGACCACATCAAGAAAAAATACGCCTTGGCTATCGGCGAAAACACCGCCGAAAATATCAAAATTGAAATTGGAGCCGCCCTGACCAACCCCAATAAATTAATGATGCAGATTCGGGGCCGAGATTTGATAACCGGCTTGCCCAAGGATTTGGTTATTAATTCCAATGAAATTGTTGAAGCCATTGATTCTTATCTTGACGATATTGTTGCTTCCGTCCAGTCGGTTTTCAATGTGACGCCGCCCGAATTAGTGGCCGATATTATGGAAAAGGGCATTATTGTTTCCGGCGGAACGGCTCAGCTCCGATACATTGATGAATTTTTCAAACGGCATTTGGGAGTAGCCGCTTATGTGGCCGAAGATCCTTTTTATTGCGTGGCCAAAGGAACCGCGATTATCTTGGAGCATTTAGATGTTTACAAGAGAACATTGCTTAGCAAAGCATAGAATGTCGGCGGTAATTTAACTGTATAAGTATGTTGATCGGTTTAGAAGAAAAAATTGAGGATTTTAAAAAACTCATCAAAGAAGATAAATTGCGGCAATCGTATTTGTTTTTTGGCGAACCCCAGATTGGCAAATTTACCTTTGCCTCTAGTTTGGTTAATTTTTTAGAAAGCGGAGAATTCATTCCGCTAGCCGGCGGTCGTCCCTTGATTGACGCCGAATTTTTTCTACCCGATCAAGAAACCGGCTCTATCGGCATTGAAACGGTTAGGCGGCTTAAAAAATTTCTTTATCAGCGGCCGGTCGTTTCCAGCCGGCGAAGCGCGATTTTTGATTCGGCCGAATCTTTAACTCCTGAAGCCCAAAATGCTCTTTTGAAAATCATTGAAGAGCCGCCTCATTCTTCTTTGATTATTTTTATCGCTCGCGAAACTTCGGTTTTCCCCGCGACTTTAGTTTCAAGATTCGTCAAAGTTTATTTCCCCCGATTAAGCCAAAAATCAATTGAAAAATATTTAAAAGAAAATTTTCTGATTGATTCAAGCAGGGCGGACTTGATAGCCAAGCAATCATTTGGTAGAATTGGCCGAGCAATTGGAATCAGTAATCAGAAATCAGAAATCAGAAATCAGGAAACAGGGGATAATCTTGGCGAATATATTGAAGAAGTAATTTTATCTCTGCGTAAAAATCTTTTAAAAAATTCCTCTAAATTAAGCTGGCTTCTAAAACGGGAAGAATTGCTGAAGAGGTATAATCTCAATCAAAAATTGCAATCTAAAGCAATACAAAATTTTGTGAATAATGAATAAAGCATTTCCTATTGTAATTTGGATAACAGCCATCGGGATTGTTTTGTATCTTTTGCCGGAATTCGCGGCTTTTTTTGGTTTTGAATCGCTTGGCCAAGCCCATCTTTCGCCGGTTGTTTTCGTGTCCGACGACAATGGAAAAACTTTTGATAAAACTTATTGGTCCGGCAGTTTCGCTCCGACGGTTTATGATTTTGAAGTTGACGGCCGAGACTCTTCTTTTGTTTATGCCGCCACCGATCAAGGTCTTTTTATGAGTCGCGATCGAGGCAGTCATTGGTTTCGTTATTCCGATTTGGAGGGGCAATTGGCTAAAGCTATGATTTTTCAAATTGAAAAGTCCGCTAATAATCCCGCCCGGCTTTTCGTTTCCGCTTTTAAAAACGGCCAAGGCGGAATTTATGAAACCGACGATCGTTTTTTTACTTCCCGCAAAATTTTTGACACCAAAGAAGCAGTGGCTTACAAATTGGACTCTTCGGGCGACAAACTTTACTTGGGCCTTTCCGATGGGAGAGTCATCAGCTATTCTTTGCGTGATGCCGGTTTTAGATTATTGGCGGCCGTGGGTTCGCCCATCACCGATATCGTGGTGGCTGGCGCTAGAATCTATGTGGCTACTTTAGCCAAAGAAATTTGGACGGGCAGTGTTTCGGGGAATGATTTTGTTTCTTTAAAAGAAGAACAGCCCAGTCAGTCGGCTTACACCGCTTCTCTGCTTGGCGCCAATTTAAAGACGGTTGTTGCCAAAAAGCCCATTAAAACTATTTTGCCGGATGGCCAAGGCGGAATCTATCTGGCCGCGGCTGACAAGCTTTATCACAGCGTTAATCAGGGGAAGAGTTGGCAGTTAGTTTTAGATGTTTCTGGCCGTCGGGTTTCCAGCCTTAATTTGGAAAGCAGCGGTCGCGTCATAGTGGGCACGGGGAAGGAAAAAGAAGGGAATAGTTTATAATTAAGATTATGCCCAGTAGTGAAAACTCGATTGGTTCGCCGCAGGCGAACAGGTTGTAAGGGTAAATTAAAGTTATTTAAAAGAACAATGATTATCAAAAGGTCGAATTATGGTAATAAATAATTATCGAGTTTCTACTACTGGGTATGGAGATTTTAGAAAAATTTAAAAAAGAAACTATTTTGCTCATCGCGGGTTTTCGGAAAGAAATAGTGGCCGTCAGAGGCAATCGGCCCAGTCCGGTTTTGGTTGAAAATTTGAAAGTGGATTATTTCGGCCAATCTCTTTCTATCAAGCAACTCGGGTCTATCAGTATTAATCCGCCGCGGGAAATTGATATCAATGTTTGGGATAAAAACGCCATTCCCAGCGTTGTCAAGGCCATTGAAACGGCCGGACTCTCGGTTAATTTTGAAGGCAAGCTTATCCGAATCAATTTGCCGCCTTTAACAGGGGAACGGCGCCAGGAATTAACGAAAGTCGTCAAAAAAATAGGGGAAGGTTTCAAGATTCAATTAAGAAATCATCGGGACGACGCGAACAAAGAAGTGACGCGGTCGTTTGAAGCGAAAGAAATCAACGAGGACCAAAAATTTAAACTGAAAGAAGAAGTCCAAAAAAACGTTGACCTCGTCAATCAAGAAATTGAAAGTATTTTGACTAATAAAATTAAAGAGCTTGAAGAGGTATGAAGTTTATAGGAAAAATAATTTTATTTATCGTTGTTAACGCCTTAGCGTTGTTAATCGCGGCTCGTTTTGTCAAAGATTTTATTTTTGAGGGAAATCTGACCGCTCTTTTAACCGCGGCGGTCATTCTCACTTTAGGCAATACTTTTATTCGGCCGTTGTTGAAATTCGTCCTCGCTCCGTTAATAAATTTAACCTTTGGGGTTCTGGCCATCGCCATTAATGCCTCTTTTATCTACCTTCTTGACAAATTCAGCCCAAGCCTTATTATAAATGGACTGAAGCCGCTTATCCTCGCCACTGTAATCATTAGTCTTGTTAACATCGTGGCCAACTTCTTAACTAAATTAGGCGATTAAAATTTAATCAAGTATGTTTCTTATTTTACAGGCGATTGTTGCTATTTTATTAATAACCTTGATTTTGCTCCAGGAGCGTTCTTCCGGTTTATCGGGAATTGTGGGCGGAAGCGAATCTTCTTCTTACCAAACGAGGCGCGGTCTGGAAAAATTTATTTTTTACGGCACTATTGTTTTGGCAGTCATTTTTATCGGTTTAGCCCTCTTGAAGCTTATTTTTTAGGATCTGTAATTTGAATTACGAAACGCGCATTTTTACAAACAGCAAAAGAATGAATTTTCTGAAACCCAAACGGAAGCGCAGCTCCGACCGCGGTCGGAGCGTGAGCGGGTTGAAGAAAATTTATTCTTTTGCTGTTTGCGACTTTATTTCGTAATTCAAAGATAAAGTAATGAAAAAAATAATAAATTCGTTCACTCGATTTGAACGCCAATTCTTTATTGGGGCGATTTCAATTTTTTTAATTTCTTCTATTTTTTGGGTTGCCCTTAATCTTCAAAATAGAATTGAGCTGGTTCCCAAGCGCGGCGGGCAATACCGGGAAGGGAAAATCGGCCAGCCTATTTTTATCAATCCCGTAATTTCCGGCAATGAAGCGGACCGGGATATCGCTTCTTTGGTTTACAGCTCTCTTTCGGATTTAATCAGCGACTACCAGATTGAAGAAGAAACGAATTACCTTGTCAAACTAAAACAGAACTTGCTTTGGAACGACGGCCAGCCCCTCACCAGCGATGATGTTCTTTTTACGGTTAAAACCATTCAAGACCCCGATACTCATTCTCCGCTTTTTCAGGCCTGGCAAGGAATAGTGGTTGAAAGAGTCAGCGAGCTTCAAATTAGATTCGTTCTTCGCAACTCCTATGTTTTCTTTGCCGACAGTCTCCGCAATTTGCCGATTATGCCCCAGCATATTTTCGGAAAAATTCCGGCCGCCAATCTTCGCCTTTCAAATTATAATCTGGAACCGGTAGGCAGCGGTCTTTATGAATACGACCGTTTTTCTAAAAGAAAAGATGGTTTTATCACTCAATACCAGCTGATGATGAATGAAAATTATTTTGGCAAAAAACCGTATATTGAAAAATTCATTTTTAAATTTTACGAAAACGAAGATGATTTAATCAGCGCTTTTAATCGCAGAGAAATTGACGGTTTTGGCGGCATCAGCCCTTCCAAGATCGGAAATTTATCGCTTAGCAAAAATGTCCGAGGCATTGTTATTGACAATTATTACGCTGTTTTCTTCAACCAGAATATCAATTCCAATCTCAAGGACAAAAATGTCCGTTTGGCGCTGGCTCAAGCCGTGGATAAAAAACAAATCATTGAAAAGGCGTTTAACGGCGAGGCGCTAGAAGTCGGCGAACCGATAACGGCCCTAGCCGCTCTTGATTTAGCCGCCATTAGAGATAAAAAAATTGAACTCAACCTGATTGTCCCCCAGATTTATTTTTTGATTAAAACAGCCGAAATTATTAAAGAGAATTGGGACGCTATCGGCGTAAAACTCAACCTTATTGTTTTAAATCCCAACGACATTGTCAATCAAGTTATCCGATCGCGCGATTACGAAATGATTCTTTTCGGAATCAACCCCCAAAACAAAGAAGACC
>JBBTUZ010000006.1:0-2552 GCA_038063495.1 Patescibacteria group bacterium
AGTTTTTCCGGCGCCTCGGACTCCAAAAACAATCTCACTCGCAAAATCACCGTCGCCACCCAAGCCAACGATGTAAAAAATATAAAAAGCTTAATTACTTGGCAAACCGAAACTCCGCGGCCTCAAAAAATTGAGCTGGTCGCCATTGTTACCAACAAACAGGCGGCGATAGAAAATGGCGGCGATGGCGGCGGCGCTCCCCCGACAGGCAACTGGCAAGCTCCCCAAACACTGGGCAGTATTGATTTGGGAGCCGGCAATTCCGCCACCGATTTAGATGTCAAAAATAAAATTGTCTATCTTACATCTGAAGCTTCAGCCGTCGCTAAGCCAGATTTTTTTATTGTTAACGCCACTGACGGTCAAAACCCATTTATTATTTCCAGCCTTGATATCGGCGCGGGATTAAAAAGCGTTGATATTGCCGGCGGTTACGCTTTCGTAGCCAGCAAAGACGACGACAAGGAACTTATTGTTATTGACATAAGCAACTCTTCGGCGCCGGTTGAAGTCGCTTCTCTTAACCTAACCGGCAGCGCCAACGCTTTAACAATATTTTACCGAAATAGCTATGTCTATATCGGCCGAGCAGACGGCGCTCCGCAGGAATTTTCAATCATTAATGTTTCCAACCCATTAAGCCCGTTTTTGGTATCGGGGCTCTCCGGGGTTGGCGATGAAATTAACGATATTTATGTTCTTAATAACCGCGCTTATTTAGGCACCGAAGACGCCAGCCGAGGAATGATTATTATTGATGTGGCCAATCCCGCTTCGCCTTCAATAATGGGCTCCATCAATGTCAATGATGATGTCTACGGCATTTATCCTCTAAGCGAAGACAAAATATTGGCAGGTGAAAAAACTAAATTTTATATTATTAACGCTTCCAACGCTTCCAGTATGACTATTTCCGGTTCGGTTTTAATCAACGACAGAACTCGCGATATTGTTTCCGTCGGCTCTTTGGCCTTTTTAGCCACCGAAAATCCAAACGCCGAATTTCAAATTTATGATATTTCTAATCCCGCCAGCCCTTTCTTGTGGAACTCTTTTAACTTCCCCCAAACAGCGACCGGCATAGATTATGAAAATAATATTGTCTATGTTTCAGTCAAAAGCAATGACGGCTTAAGAATAATCACTTCAACGCCTTAATTAACGCCGAGCGTTTAAAATTTATATGAATCCCAAAACAACAACACCAAAAAACAACAGCGGCTTTACTCTTATTGAAACCATTATTTACATCGGGATTGTTGCCATAATTATCGGTTCATTTTTGCTGATTACCGAACAAATAATTTTTTCAAACAACCGAACGCGCCAGCAAATAGAACTCGCGGATAACCAAAAATTTTTAATTCAAAAAATAAATTGGCTTTTAAGAAGCGTAGACACTGTCAATACGCCCGCCCCCGATACCACTAGCGCTATTCTTTCAGTTAACAAAATAAATTTTGCCGACAACCCGTTAGTTATTGACTTGAATAATAATGCCGTTCGTTTGACAACCGGTGGCGCCAGCGCTGTCCCGATAACCAATAATTCGGTGGTTGTGACGGGCCTGACATTCCGTCAAATAACCCTGCCCAACCAAAACGCGATCAGATTGACGGTTGACATGCAAAACGACATCGCTTCCGTTACTATTGATAAATTTATTTTAATAAAATGAAAGGCTACATCGCGATTATTACGACCATCATTCTCACTATTTTATGCTTAACCATTGCCGTTTCTCTGGGTCTTTCGGCCGCGATTTCAAGATTGGGGAATCGTGATTTTATTTTTAATGAAAGCGCCTATTACTTGACTCAATCCTGCCTTGATTACGCGCAACTCCAATTAGCTTATGACAGCTCTTATGCCGGCAACGAAACAGTAATAATCGGCAATTATCAATGTTCTATCTTGCCGATAGAATCTTCTCCGCCTCAAAAAATAATCAAAGCCACTTCTCAAATAAACAATATTACCGCCAATCTCAAGTTAACGGTAAACACCTACACCCTGCAAACTGTTTCCCTGGAAGAAATTTCTAAATTTTAATTTGAAAATGACTGAATATAAAATTTGGACGCGGAAAGGTTTTACTTATATTGAGCTTTTAATAGCTATCGGCATTTTTATCATCATCGCTTCGGCGACTATTATCAATTTGAATCCGGCTAATCAATTCGCCCAAGCCAGGAATACGCAACGCGTATCTAACATCAATACGATTATGATTGCCGTTACTCAAAGAGTCGCCGACCACCAAGGAAATTTTGAAGAAAACTGTTCCGCTGGAGCTATCCCCGTCACCAGCGCCCTTAAGATGACCAACAGCATTGGCGGCTACGATATCGCTTCTTGCCTTGTTCCAATTTATTTTTCTTTAATGCCTTTTGACCCTTCGGTTTCCGGCGCTCACTACGCTAGCGTTACCGATTATGACACCGGTTATTATATCCAAAAAATCGCCAGTACCGGCAAAATAACCATCACCGCTCCCTCGGCTGAATTAGGCCAAACAATTTCTATCACTCAATAAAAAAAGAGCTAGTTTT
>JBBTUZ010000007.1:0-2350 GCA_038063495.1 Patescibacteria group bacterium
ATAATTAATTTTAAAAATGCTCTTTCCTCCCAATCTAATTTGGGGGATGTTCATCTGTCTTTAACTAGTATTCAGTCCACCCCCGACCGCCGAATGAGTTTTGAGTTAAGTTTTATTATTTCTTCTCTGGCTCACAATTAAATAGCTCGTTTGGCAGGAATACGAAGACTCAAAGTCGTTAATGATTAAGGCTATTATTTTAATTTTTTCTTGTTCCGAGCCAAATTTGCCAGTCATTCAACTTGGTATTTAATTCAGCGTCAAATTTGGTTGATTGTTTTAATTCAATATCGCTGGCATTGATTTCATTTTTAAGGAATTTTTCGTTTTTTTCTAAAATTATTTTTAATTCTTCTGGGCCGTTAATCATTAAAAAGATTTTATCTTTCGGTTGATAACCGGCATCTTGACGCAGCCCTTGAATCAGCCGAGTCAAGTCTCTTAAAATGCCCTCCGTTTTCAGTTCGGGAGTTATCTCGGTATCTAATTCTATTTCTCCTTTAATTTTAGAATCAAAAATTATTTCTTTGACATTGACCTCTTCTTTAAGCACGGCCAATAATTCTTTATTACGCCTGATGCCTGACGCTTGATGTTTGACGCTAAGCGAAGCGAGCGGTTGCCTGACCTTTATTCCGGCTTCCAATCTTTTAGCTAAAGCTAAACTGGCTAATCGCCGCGTTTCAGCCATGTCTTCCAATAACTTTAAGTTCTGGGTGTTAAGTTTTAAGTTAGACTTTGGCCAATCTTCCAGGTGAATCGAGTTGACGCCCGACTTTTGATGTCCGACGCTTTTATAAATCATTTCGGCAATAAACGGAGCAAAGGGCGCCATTAATTTGCTGGTTTCCAAGATAACATAATTCAAAGTGGGAAGAGCAGACAATCTTTTTCGGGAACGCCTGACATACCAATTAGAAAGGTCGTCAATAAAATCCATTAAAATTCTGGCGGCTTCGGTTAGTTCGTAAGCCTCCATTTTGGCGGTTATTTTTTGAACAACTTCGTTAAGTCGCGCCAAAATCCATTGGTCTAGTATGTTTTTAGAATTTAGAATATAGAATTTAGAATTTAGCTTATTTGCATATAAGTTATAGAAATTAAAAACATTTTTAAATTTATCAATCACTTTTCGGAAAATTTCTTCCACTCCTTTGTCGGAAACTTGATAATCTTCGCCTATCTGGGTGGAGCTTATAAGGAAATAGCGTAGAGCATCGGCCCCATATTTATTTAAAATAATTTCCGGCGCGATGTAATTGCGCGATTTTTTGCTTAATTTACTTCCGGAAGCGTCTAAAATAAAACCGTTAACCACGACATTTTTAAAAGCCGGTTGGTCTTTCCCCAAGCCCAAGTTTTCAATAGTCAAAGCCGTGGCTAAAACATGGAGGGTGTAAAACCAGCCGCGAGTTTGGTCTATGCCCTCGGCGATAAAATCGGCCGGAAAGGTTTTTTCCACCAGTTGTTTGTTTTCAAAAGGGTAATGCCATTGGGCATAGGGCATGGCTCCGGATTCAAACCAGCAATCAAAAACTTCGGCGATTCTCTTGGCTCGGTCTCCGCATTGAGGGCATTTTAATTCCACTTTGTCTATATAGGGACGATGCAAGTCCAGCCGGCCATCTTCAGAATAAGGCAATCCCAAGAATTTTATTTCTCGCGATTCGCCTACATCAATATAATTTCTTTTTATTTTAATAATTTGTTCTTCGTTAAATCCTTGGGCCGAACCCTCCAGTATCCAAAGAGGATAACCGTGGCTGACGATCAGAATATTTTTATTTTGATATTTTCTTTCCAAATCCAGAATAAAATCCATCATTCGTTTTCTGATGTCGTTTAAATTTTCTCCGCCTTCGGGTGTTTTGGAAAAATTAATTTCTTCGCCGATAAATTCGGAAAAATTTCCGACTGATTCTCCGTTAAATTTTCCGATGTTATATTCTCTTAAACGCTCGTCAAGCTTGACCGGAATTTTTATTTCTTGGGAAACAATTTCAGCCGTTTCTTTGGTTCGTGATAAATCCGAAGCAAAAATGAGTTGGATGTTTTTTTTCTTCAGAGTTCCGGTAATTTTTTCTATTTGCTTTTTCCCTTCATCGGTCAGCTGTATTTTTTCCTTTTCCGGCCAGCAAGAAAGAATTTCTTTACGATTAGAATAAGCTTCGCCGTGCCGTAAAATAAAATAGCGATTGTTGCTGGTTGCGGCCAATTGGCCGAGCTCTTTTAAAGAACCAGCGGCAATATCTTTCTTGCAAGAATGGCAATGCCAGATAGGCAAAGCCGCCCCCCAAAAACGATTTCGGGAAACAGCCCAATCCGGAGCGGCGGCTAACGATTTGCCGAA
>JBBTUZ010000008.1:0-1825 GCA_038063495.1 Patescibacteria group bacterium
ATTCCGCCGGAAATACTTGCGGAGATAAAGGGCTTTTTATAAATTTTCAAGTCCGAAGGACGCAGAAAATTTATCTAGAAAACCTTTACCCCGACCGCGGTCGGGGTGCTCATAATTATAGATAAATTTTATCCCCCCTTGCTTTAAGGAATAAAATTTATATAATTATGGCATGCTCCGAACCAAATCAGCTTTAAAAGCTTTAAGGCAAAGCGTCAGAAGAAAAAAACACAATCTTCAAAGAAAAGCCGGCCTTAAAAAGGCTATTAAAACCTATCAAAAGGCTATTAAGTCGCGTGAATTAGAAGAAGCTAAAAAATACTTAAGCGAGGTCTATAAATTAGCCGATAAAACCGCTAAAACCAAAACTATCAAAAAAGGCAAGGCCGACCGAATCAAATCTCGTCTCGCTCAATTATTGGTAAAAAAATCTTCCTAATACGAATAGGCAAATCAAACTTGTCTGAGAAAATATCCCGCAGGCGCTGAAAGCTTGGTTCCTCCGACCGCGGTCGGAGGATTTCAGCGCCGAGGGAAAAGAAATTCTGACCGCTGGAGTCGGAATATTCTGGTTTTCGAAGGCAAGTTTGATTTGCCTGTAATCAAAATTAAAAATGCGAAGTTAAAGCCAAATCCAGTAAAATTTCTTCATAGCCCAAGCCGCTTGACTTAACCGAAACATCATAATCCGCCAACTTCAAAATAATATTGGCCGGAGCGCTATAACTCAACAAATTAAAAGCGTGAGCCGCCGGTTCTTTTTGAATTAAAAGTTGCTCTAAGGCCACCAGTTTTTTCTTAAGGGAATTATGACCAGCCAAAATTCTCGCCAGATTAAAAATTTCTTCTTGATAAGAAAAAGGGATTAAAGATTCCAAGCCAGACACGGAAATCGGCTGCGGAAAATCAGCCAAAGCAATTTTATCCAGTTCATTAACCAAAGCCCAGGTGTCGGTATTGGTCTGTTCCTGCCAACGAATTAAATACTCCTTGGCTTCTGGCGTAAATTTTAAATTCCGTTTTTCCGCTTCTTTCCTTACAAAAAACGCCAATTCTTCGGCATTTAATTTCCTAAATTCCTGACAGTGAACCGGCTTATCAAGTAAAAAATCAAATTCTTTTGTTGATTTATCCTCCGATATCACCAGCACCGTATTTTCATTAGTTAATTGTTCTTTGAGAATTGGTTTTATTTTTTTTGCTTCAACTTCAAAGATTCCCTTAATCAAACTCATTTTAAAATTATCAAAAAGCGATTGCTGACCTAAGAAATCTTTTAAAATAAAATAGTCTTCCGGGTTACCAGATAAATCAATTTTTTTAAAATCAAAATTAAGATGTTTTCGCTGATAAAAATCTATCAACTCTTTTTCTTTTTGCCGCCGGCGATAAGAATCCAACCCTCGTAAAAAAATAATCATTTAACAAGTCAGATGAAATAATCCCGCGACTTTTTTCCCTTGCCTGCCGGCAGGCGAGTCATTTTTCAAAGAATTAAAAGTTTTTATCGCTTCGGCGGTCGGCTCAATGACCAATTGAACGCCCCTGGACATTATCGCTTGCCGCGCGTTGTCAGCCACCCTGGCTGCGCCCATTTCCCCCGTGCCAATAACGATTGCCTCGGGTTTTTGGCTTAAAACTTCCTCAATGTCCCTTTTTTCAATCTGATGGCTTTGGTTGCGCCACCAAAGGCTGACCTTGCCGTCCAGGCCAATCTGGACATCGTGGTTGTAGGTTTCGCCGGCAATTCTAATGAAGCCAAAACTATATTCTTCAATCATAATTTGATTATAGCACTCTTTTAGCCCATATCCCGTTTTTTATT
>JBBTUZ010000009.1:0-13433 GCA_038063495.1 Patescibacteria group bacterium
ATTTGTACTCCTCCGCCCAGTCAAAAGTTCGAAAATCGTTGAGCAGGGCGAGCCATCAACCCGCCTATTCTATTGAGGCGGTTTTTGACAGAATTAATTAAAACAACTTAATGGAAGAAGTGACTTATAAAATTTTCAAGATAGTTAGGGCTTTTTTTTCTAAAAGAATCCCCGTTTTTTATATTGTGATTATTTTGGCTCTCATATCAACCTTATATTTCCCCCAATTGAAAAAAGATATTCCACAAGAAACTTTGCGTTGGATACTTGGCGGTATTGCCCAGTCTTTGACTGCCTTAGTGGCATTTATAGGTATTTTAATAATATTTAAATTTGAGAGAATGATAGAGCGTTCTTCGGAAAATAAAAAACAAAAATGGGGAGACATTAAGATACAGGGAAAGGAATTAACTGATTTTTTCAAAAAATTTAGTGTTTATGTCTTTTTTATTATTTTATGTTGTTTAATATTTCTAATTATTACCCCTTTTATAAGCGAACATCATCGTAGTATCCCCTGGTTATTCATAACTATAAGTTTCACGGGTTATGCCTTCTTTCTAGTTGTTAAGAAACTGGATACTTTCTTTGAAGATTGTTTTCAGCCGAATGAAAATATTGAGAACGAGCAACATAAATAAAATCAAAAAGACAGAGATTGAAAAATTTCTGACTTTTTTGGGACAAACTCATTAATTCGCCGATAAATCTTGCCTTTGATTCATAAATGCAATAAACGGCTCTAATTCCTGTTTAATGATACTCCAGTTCATCATTCTGAATGCGTTTTTAATTCGGGAGCCAATAAAAATAACCCTCAAATATTGGGTTATTTTTATACCCCGAAGTGGACGGTAGAACTTGATTTGATTTTTCAATAGTCGTTGCTTAAAATAAAATCAAATATGAGCAGGCAACAATCGCCAATTAAAGAGATTTGGGGGAAAGTGATATATCTTTTAGCCATCACTCTTACAGGGCTTTTTTATGGAGTTATTATTATGGTTCCTTTGATGATGCTGTTGGGACTCGATAGCGTTGATGAGTTTGTCAACCCTCCCATTACCTTATTTTTTCTCTGGATCATATGTACGGTAGGATGGCATCTTTATCTCAAAGGCCAAGAAAAAAAGAAGATGCAGGAACAACTTGATAAATTAAAGCGCAAAGAGACAGTTTACAATCCTCGTCAGGGACTGATGGCGGGGAAAGAATCGAAAGAAGAAACAAGTCCATCTCAAAGCAAGGATACAAAGAATGAAATAGAGTATTGGCAGATAGTTGGTTGCCAAAAACCTCCCGTCAAAGAGGAGTTGGAACAAAATCTGAAAGTGACGGACAACAAACGTCCAACTCATTGACTTTTAGTATAGCGCCTGCTTATAATAAAAGCACTAAACGTGAAAGGCATCCTATATGGGTGCCTTTCGTTGTTTCTATTCCATTTTTAACTTCTCTCTTAGATATTCAAAATCTCTGAAATTATCTCCCGTAAATTGTTTAATTTCTTTAGCGGTTCTCTCGCCTCTGCCCAAAATAACCACTTCTTTTTTAATTTCTTTGAGATATTTCAGAACGGGTAGAAAATCTCCGTCGCCCGAAAGAACAACTATTCGGTCAAAATTATCTTTTTCTTTCATTAAATGAAAAGCCATATCAACATCACAGTTTGCTTTTCTTTTGGTCGTTCCGTCTTCTTGTTCGTATAACTTAACTGGTTTCAAAAACAGCTTATAACCAAACTCATCCAGCTTCATGTAAAATCTTAGTCTTTGGAGATGTCGTCCGACGAGCAAGAGTTCCGCTTCGTTTAATTTTTTCCTTTTGTTTTGGAGTGAGCGAAGCAAGTGTTTCTCTAAATCTTTCAACGACACCGTTTCGTTGCTTTGGTAATCATATTGAAAGTCGTGTATCTCAACGCCGCCGAAATAGAAAACCGAACTCGCGCCATATTTCTCCTTCAAGTAATTAAAGAGTTTTTGATAATCTATCTTCCACCCCAAACTCTTTTCACCACCGTAGAACAAATTTGAAGCGTCTATAAAAGCGAATGTTTTCATTATCAAGATTTTATCTCAAAATCCAAAAAAGACATAGTTTAACAACGCTGTGGCGGGATAGATTATGCGTTGGAATATCCCCTTAAATCCGGTATATAAATCGTCTCCCCCGTCCTTGCAAAAATGGTTCTAATATTGTCCGCGATGCGGAGCAATCTTTCGCTAAAAATCAGGGTTGCCTATAATAAAAAACAAAGACGCTCGCGGTGAGCGTATTGGTTTTTGTTCCGCCTATAGAGATATTAGGAAAGATGCTTGGAAACAAGTTTTGTCATTTCAAACATATTGACAACTTCTTTCCCGCCAAATACTTTTTTCAAACTTTCGTCAGCCTTGATATTCCGCTTGTTTGCCGGGTCCTGAAGATCGTGCTCCTTAATATACACCCAGAGCTTTTTGACGACTTCTGATCTGGGCATAGGACCATTGCCAACTATCACCGCCAGCTCCGCGCTGATATTCATTGGCTTCATAAACGCAGAATTGCTTTTTTGTTCCATAAAATTATTTATTAATTTATTTAGACGCGACTTTTATGTAATCATCATACAGCATAACGAGTAAATAGTAAATATCAACCTATCGGGGCTTTGTTTGCGCTTACAGTCGGCTTCCGAATTAAAAGATTATTATTTCCTCTTTTTGAAAAGATGGGGTAATCTTCTATTCTATGTCCGGAGATGAAATGGTGATTAGGTTTGACAAAGTGTCTTTTGAATATGGGCACAACAAGCGCCTTCTTGAGGAGGTCAGTTTTTCCGTGCGTCGCGGGATGAAAGTAACGCTGATGGGCCAGAATGGCGCCGGCAAATCCACGCTTTTCGGCCTTATTACGGGTGCTATCGCGCCGGAATCCGGCAAAATAAGCATTAACAGCGACCTCTCCATCGCCACGGCCCCGCAAGTTATACCCCGAAAAGAAATGGATATTACTGTAAGAGAATTTTTTGAGAGGCGTTTTCTAAAAAAAATATACGACATTGACCCCAAAATAGACGCTGTGCTTGAAGTGGTGAACCTTTCCGCTCCCCACGAAAGGCTAATTAAATCGTTTTCCGGCGGCCAGCAAGCGCGCCTCCTCCTCGCCTCGGCTATTATCCAAAACCCGGATATCCTGCTTCTTGACGAGCCGACGAACAATTTAGACAAAGCCGGAGTGGAACATTTGACCGTATTTTTAAAAAACTACCAAAAAACGGTTATCGTTATTTCCCATGATTCCGATTTTTTAAATTCATTCACCGATGGCGTTCTTTACCTAGATGTCTTTACTAAAAAAATAGAACAATACTTCGGCAATTATTTTGATGTCGCGAGAGAAATAACTATTCGGATGGAAAAAGAGAACCGGAAAAATGCCCAGCTCGCGAAAGAAATTCAGGAAAATAAAGATAAGGCCAATTTTTTCGCGCATAAAGGCGGTAAATTGAGATTGGTGGCAAAGCGTATGCGCGAAAAAGCGGAAGAATATGAAGAAAATAAAGTTGAGGTGAGAAAAGAAGACAAAACTATTCGCCCTTTTACCATCCCCTCTCAACCCGAGCTTATAGGTGAAATTATAAAAATCACATCCTTTTCCGTAATCAGAAATCATAAAGCAACCACGCAAAAAGCGAATATCTCACTCAAAAGAAAAACACACTTGCTTCTTTCCGGGCCAAACGGCATCGGCAAGTCAACGCTTCTTGAATCAATCGCGGGAGGCGCTTCAAAATTCGTTCATATCGCCCCTCTCACGCGCGTTTATTATTACAAACAGGATTTTTCAACTCTCAATTTTGAGGACACAGTGCGCGATTCTCTTGTGGCGGTCGCCGATGAAAAAAGCGAGGAAGAAATGCGCAGTCTCGCTTCGGGTTTTTTAATAACATCGGACTTGATGCAAACGAAAATAGGAAATCTATCCGAAGGTCAAAAAGGGCTTGTCGCCTTCGCTCGGCTCGTGCTCGCGCGCCCCGGACTGCTCATTCTTGACGAACCTACGAATCATATTAATTTCCGGCATCTCCCGATTATCGCGGAGGCTCTTAATAAATACGAGGGCGCGATGATTCTGGTTTCCCACATAAGCGAATTCGTGGAAAAAATCAGAATTGACGAAACACTTGATTTGGACAAATAACGCGAAGTGTTGACATTTCTATTATTTTAAGGTATTATGAAAGCGTGGCCTTCAAAATAAAAGTTGGTCGCCTATTTTTTTATGACCCAAAAACAAACAGACAATCCTTTATTGAACGAAGCAGAGATGACTTTCGGCGGTCTTGGGATAGCCCCCAGAATTCTTGACGCGCTTTTAAGATTGGGTTTCAAAACTCCAACTTCAATCCAGCACAAAGTAATCCCCGCGGCTATTGACGGCAATGACATTATTGGCATAGCTCAAACAGGCACGGGCAAAACCCTGGCTTTCGGCATTCCCTTGGTTCAGCAGATTTTAAAAGCCGGAGAAGGCCTGCCTGCCGGTAGGCATGGCCTGTCTGGCGGCAAGCGGGAAAAAGGATTGATTATCTTGCCAACCCGCGAATTGGCTTTGCAAATAAATGAAGCCGTTCAAAAGCTAGGGAAAGGATTCGGCTTAAGAACAGCCGTATTGATCGGCGGAGCTCCTTTTTATCCTCAAGCCAGAACTATCCGCGACAATCCCCATATTATTATCGGCACCCCGGGAAGAATTATTGACCACCTTGAACAAAGAACTCTGGACTTACGCGATGTTTCAATCTTGGTTTTAGACGAAGCCGACAGAATGTTTGACATGGGTTTTGCTCCGCAGATAAACAAAATACTGGAAGTGGTGCCCAAAAACAGGCAAACCATGCTGTTTTCGGCAACAATGCCAGACGGCATTGTCAAAATTGCCAGTAATCATATGAAGCTCCCCGTCAGAGTAGAAATAGCTAAATCCGGGACTACCGCTGAAAATATTGAGCACGAATTATTTATTGTCAAAAAAGAACAAAAGGCTCCCCTCTTGAAAAAATTGCTGGAAGAACACAAAGGAAGCGTTTTAATCTTTTTAAGAATTAAATTTGGCGCGAAAAGAATTTGCGACGATTTGCGCAATACTGGAATTTCCGCGGCCGAAATACATTCAAACAGATCGCTCGGTCAAAGAAAAGAAGCGCTGGAAGGATTCAAGCTCGGCAAATACAGAGTGCTTGTGGCAACCGATATCGCTTCGCGCGGCATAGATGTTAAAGGCATTGAATTAGTCATTAACTACGACCTCCCTGAAAATCCGGAAGACTATGTCCACCGCATTGGGAGAACCGGCAGAGCCGGCATGGCCGGCAAAGCTATTTCCTTTGCCTTGCCAGACCAAGGAGCCAAGGTCAGAGAAATTGAAAAATTAACTAGACTTTGCTTGCCTATTTCAAAATTGCCCAGTCTTTCATCTAATTTAGACCAGCCAGCCAACACCTTTATTAATTTTAATAAAAGCAGTTATTCTTCGCGCAGAAACAAGTTATCGGGCCGTTTTGGTTATGGCAAACGAAGATAAATACGACATCGCCGTTGTTGGGGCTGGTCCCGCCGGAATGATGGCGGCTGGCGCGGCGGCGGAATCAGGCGCCAAGGTCATACTCCTAGAAAAAAATAATCAGCTTGGCAAAAAACTTCTTTTAACCGGCAACGGCCGGTGCAATATAACTAACGCGGAATCTGATTTAAGGAAATTAGTTGAAAATTACGGCGAAGACGGAAAATTTCTTTTTCGCGCTTTTTTTGTTTTCGGTCCCGAAAAAGTTATTGATTTTTTTGAAGGATTGGGGGTTAAAACAAAAATAGTCCCGACAAAGTCGCGGATCCTCGATGACAAAGCCATCGGGAAAAACGGCAACAGGGTTTTTCCGGCAAGCGAAAAAGTGGCGGATGTTTTAAACGCGCTAAAAAAATACTTGCTCAAAAATAAAGTCAATATTTGTCTTAATTCTCGGGTTTCAAGGGTTATCCGGAAAAGCAATAAAATTGAAAAGCTCATCGCGGGAGACAAAGAAATAATCGCTAAAAAATATATTTTCTGCGTTGGCGGGAAATCTTATCCGGCAACCGGTTCTACGGGCGACGGATTTAAATGGGCCAGCGATTTGGGGCACAGCGTAAGCGAGCTTTCGCCGGCTCTAACACCAATAAAGCTAAAAGAAGATTGGGCAAAAGAATTGCGGGGGCTAGCGCTCAACGATGTCAAAATAAGCGTCTTTAAAAATAATAAAAAATATATCCAAGAAATCGGCGATGTTTTGTTCACTCATTTCGGTTTCAGCGGGCCCGCGATTTTAAATATAAGCAAAAAAATAGGCGAACTCTTAAAACAAGGCCTGCCTGCCGGTCAGGCAGGAGAAGTGAAGCTATATTTAGATCTTTTCCCGAATTTCGGCATAGAAAATTTGGCTGAAAAAATTCAAGAGAAAATTGCTAAAAATCCCAAAAAATCCCTTAAAAATTTATTAACGGATTTTATGCCGCAAAGGCTGATTCCGGTTTTCATAAAAAATTTAGGCCTGGAAGCCGACAGACAAGCATCTAATCTTGCGAAAAAAGAAAGGGAAGCTATCGCAAAGCTTTTAAAAAATATTGAAGTTGTAGCCACCGAACTATTGGGGTTTAATTCAGCAATGGCAACAAGCGGCGGGGTTTTATTAAAAGAAATAGACGATAAAACTATGAAGTCAAAAATAATTGATAACTTATTTTTCGCGGGAGAAATAATCAATATAGACGGCCGAACTGGAGGATTTAATTTACAAGCCTGCTGGAGCACGGGTTATTTAGCCGGCAAAAGCGCGGCGAATTAAAAACGAAGCCTCTCTCGGAAAAATAATTTTATGATTAAAAAAATAGTATTAGCCGGCGGCTGTTTTTGGGGACTGCAAGAACTTCTGCGAAAACAACAAGGAGTGACAGGAACGCGCGCGGGCTACACCGGCGGAAAAATTGAAAATCCCACTTCCGAAAACCATGAAGGGCACGCGGAAGCAATAGAAATTGAATATGACGCCGAAAAAACTTCTTCTAAAAAATTGCTTGATTTTTTCTTTCAAATACACAATCCCACGACTTTAAATCAGCAAGGCAATGACCGCGGCGCGTCTTATCGTTCAGCGATTTTTTATGCCAATGAAGAAGAAAAAAAGGAAGCTGAAAATTTCATAGAGATTGTGAATAAATCCGGCCGCTGGAAAAATCCCGTAGTCACGACACTGGAACCTTTGGAAAAATTTTACCCCGCGGAAGATTATCATCAGGACTATTTACAAAAGAATCCGAACGGCTACACTTGCCACGCCGTCTGGTTTGACAGCTATTTATAATAAAAATGGACTTAACTAATTTAGAGAAAATTCTGGAAACAGAATCAAAATACCGGTTAAAACAAGCGAAGTCGGCAGTGTTCCAAGAGCTAATTGATGATTGGGCGGAAACTTCTTCATTGCCGTTAGAATTGCGAAAAAAATTAAACGAGGCCTGCCCTCTTTCAATCAATGCCGATATTCTTCGCTCAAAAACAAGAGATACCATAAAAATAAGAATTACGCTGAAAGACGGCCTTAAAATAGAATCCGTTTTAATGCGGCACAGGGGCAACCGAAACACGGTTTGCGTTTCTTCCCAGGCAGGTTGCCCTTTGGGTTGCGGATTTTGCGCTACGGGGGAAATGGGATTTAAAAGAAATTTAGAATTTATGGAAATTATTGAGCAAGTCATATTTTTCGCCCGTTATTTAAAAAAAGGCCTGCCTGCCGACAGGCAGGAAAGCCAGAGAATCACGAATGTGGTTTTTATGGGAATGGGCGAACCGTTCTTGAATTATGAAAATGTCTTTAAAGCCGTAAGAATTTTAAACGACAAAGACGGGGCAAATATCGGAGCCCGGAATATTTCTATTTCCACCGTCGGCATCACGGAAGGCATCAAAAAATTATCCGAGGAAAAACTCCAATTGAATTTAGCTGTTTCTTTAAATGCCCCGAATAATCAGCTGCGCGAAAAAATTACGCCCGTAAATAAAAAATATCCGATTGGAGCAATCCTAAAAGCCGTTGACGATTATATAAAAAAGACCAACAGGCAGGTTATGTTTGAATATCTTTTGATAAAAGAAGTCAACGATTCCGACTCTTGCGCCATTGAATTGGCAAACTTAATGAAAAAGCCTCTTTATTTTTTAAATTTAATCCCCTATAACCCGACTGGAGCGTTTGAGCCGTCTTCGCCGGAAAAAATTAGAAAATTTAAAGACATCTTAAAAAAAGCTGGCGTGAAATTTTCGCAAAGATATGAATTCGGGCGCGATATTAAAGCCGCTTGCGGTCAATTTGCCATTGGGTCAAATAAATAATAAATGCCACCAGCTGTGCATAACTCATATGGCACTTTGCTCCTGAATAATCTAGAATTAAATCAGTAAATAGTCGCAAAAAATAATAAATTATTAAAAATAAAGGTCAAATAATAAATTAAATATAATATGAATACCAAAAAAATATTATTAACAGGCGCGATAATCGTTGTTTTGGCAATTCTGGCCGGAGGCGTGTCTTATTGGTACGGCGATAAAATCGGTTATAAAAGAGGCGACAGCGACGGCTATAAAAGAGCCGAGACGGACATAAAAAAAGTGCAGGAAGAAGCCGCCAAGAAAACAGCAGACGCGATCACAAAGGCCGCTAATCCCTTTTCAGGAGCCAATCCCCTGGAAGGCATAGACGCTAACCCGTTTGAAAAAACCAAAAAAATCCTGAATCCGTTTCAATAATTCAAGTTGGTTTTCAGCCGGAATTTAAAAATAAAAATAAATCATGAAAACGAAATACAATCAAAAAAACCTTATATCGTTTATTTTAATAGCCGGGGCTCTTTTGATTCCGGCTATTTTTGTTTTCGCGCAAACCGATGGCTCAACAATTTCCGAAAACGAAACAGCGGCGCTTCAAGATTTAAGCCGGCTTACCGGCCAGCAAATAACTAGCGTTATTCAAGCCAAAGAAGTCTGTAATTTAGAAAGATTTTTGACGGATTGCGCCGATATCGGCAAAAAGAATAATCTCTACGAACCCGAAGAAATAAAACAAGTCAATTCCATCCTCAACGAACTGAAAGGGAAAATTTTTGAAGATTTTAAAAATTGCGCCGACGAAAATTGTTTGCTTAAGGTAGCTAATCAATTAGCGCAAGGCCTTACTAAAAATAATCCCGAATTAGCCAAGCAAATAGACCTAACCACCAAAGCGGTGGAAAATAAAAAAGAAATAATTACCGCGGCGCGAGAAGCTGGTGTCAGCTTTAGCGATTGCCAAACAATGGACCCGGACGCCGCTCCCATTGAATTACTGCGCGCTTGCGCCAAATTGGCAAAAGACAGCCGCGTCCAAAAACATATTTCCGCGGATAAAAAACAGCTGGCTGAAACAGCTGGATCCACCGTCCAGCTCCGCGAAGCTTTAACCCGCGGAGATTATCAGTGCGGCGACGGAACCCTGGAAAGTTGCGGCAATTTTTGCTTAAAACCGATGGCCGAAGCTAAAGAAAAAGGAATTTCAGCGATTCCTCTGGTTTGTCGCGACATTGCTAACAAATTTTTCGGTTCTGACGGGATAAAACAACTAGAAACGAACTACAGCCAAGTCAATCAAGCCATAGATTTTTATCAAAAAAGAGACGAGAATATGACTTTTGTCACATCAGACGGAAGAACTTTGTTTAATCCCGAAGAAATCAGTTTTTATTTGGAAACCGAAGCAAAAAATGGAAACATTGAAGCCATAGAAAAAGGCACAAGCTTTTTAGTCGCTCAAGGACTGATAAAACCGGAAGAAAAAGAATTTGCCTTGAAAATGACCCAAACGGCGAAAGAGCAGGGAGGAATTCCTGATTTTAGCGTCTGCGTCAAAGATCCGAAATCATGCGCCAAATTTATGCCCCAAGAAGAAAGAGGCCAATTTGACATTAAAGAGAAAATCAATAATTTGATGATTTCTGAAATGAATAAAGAAGGCGTGTCGGACCCGAGACTCTGCGAGGACTCGCGATACAACGAGGGGTGTTTGCGCGCTTCGCAACGAGTTTTGCCCCAGCTTGAAGCCTTGGCCGTAAATTCGCCTGAAGCCAAAACAATGCTTCAAGGCATAAAAACGCAAATGGGATTCAGCCAGAGCGGTTTTGACGCCCAAACAAGAGCCAAAAAAGAATCGGAAAAATTTGGCGGTAAATTTATTATCGGTAGCAAAGAATTCCAAAATTTTGAGGAAATGAATAATTATTGCCGCGCTGACAACAGCCAAGAATGTCTTGCCGAAGCCGCCAAAAAAGGCTTTATTGAAAAAGATTTTGCCGCGACAAAATTCGGAAGAATGTACGAACAACAATTCACAGTGCCGGAATTCAATCAGCAATTTTTTCAGCCAACAAGCGCGGTGAATTTCCCCCAATATCAACCGCAAAACCAAACGGGATTCCCCACTGGTCAGCAAAATACAGCATTTACGACACCCGTTTCTAATTTCGGGACAACTTCCAACATCAATAAAGAAGAGGCTTTAAAACTTTTCCAAAATTGGCTTGATAATCCGCAAGGGCAACCGCCAATTCCTTATTTCGGCAATTCCCAAACTCCGCCTTCCGGTCAGTTTCAAGGATATCAACAGCCGCCGATTTCTTCTCCTTATAATTATCCCTATCCCCAACAAACAGCTTGTTCTCAATCTTTCCCCCAGCCCTGTCCTTTTGGACAATATCGCCAAGTTTCATCTGGCCAAAACAATTGTCCTAACTACGGCGAATGTATTTCGGCTCCCATTTATCAGCCTCCGGTACAAACCAATCCTGTCCCCTGTCCCGCCCTGCCAACTGTTGATTCTTGCCCCGCCGGACAAACTAAAGAAATAACTTTTTCTTCACCGGAATGTGGGAATTATTACGGCTGTAGAAACACTAATGTTGGAGTCCAGCAAATTTGTAATAGCGGGCAATACTGGGATGGCGCTGCTTGCGTAAACTCAACAACTACCGCTTGTACTGGCGGGCAATACTGGAATGGAGCTTCGTGTGTCGTTAACCCCTCTACCTCCTGCGCCAGCGGACAGTATTGGAGCGGGACGGCGTGCGTAAGCTCAACGCCCACAGCTTCTTCTACGAACTATTCGGATTGCAGCGAAAATCTTAAATCACTTCTTGGCTACGGCTGTCATCTTATGAGCAATGCTTATTTTGACGGACCAATGACAAAATATGTTTTACCCAATACCAGCACAGTAAAAGACTGTTCAATTGAATATATCAATAGTTGTCCTGCAGGAGCCACCAGCCAGACTTGCCCGAATGGCCAATACTGGTTCGTGCCTTTAAACGGTTCGGGTTATTGCAAGCCAAACGAAACTACAGCTACTTCCTGTGGCAGCGGCCAATACTGGAATGGGGCGGCGTGCGTAAGCTCAACAACCACCACCTGCACTGGCAGTCAGTATTGGAACGGCACTGCTTGCGTTGATAGTCCATCCTCTTCTTGCGCTAGCGACCAATACTGGAACGGGACTTCTTGTGTTACATCTACAATTTCAACTTCGGCTAACCACACCTGGACATTCAAAGACGGCCAAACCCAAAGCTCTTCTATTTTGGGCCGAACAGATTCGGAATATTCTAATTTTATCTCTAGTATTGACGCCCAGTGCCGCTTGATCAATAAAAGCCAATTCTTCTGGAAGCCAAACGCAGGCACTAATACCGCGGAAAATTGGCAAAATTTCGGCATTCCCGATTGTCAAGGAACAACAACTCAAACGACCTGCGCCAGCGGTCAATATTGGAACGGGACGGCGTGCGTAACTAGTCCCTCTACTTCTTGTACAAGCAGTCAATACTGGAACGGGACGGCGTGTGTTAGCTCAACAACCACTGCTTGCACTGGCGGACAATACTGGGACGGTTCGGCGTGTGTCACTCCAACTACCTGCTCTAGCGGACAGTATTGGAACGGGACTTCTTGTGTTACTTCGCCCTCCACTTCTTGCGCCAGCGGACAGTATTGGGATGGCACAGCGTGTGTTAGCTCAACAACCACTGCTTGCACTGGCAGTCAATACTGGAACGGGACGGCGTGCGTTGATTCGCCCTCCACTTCTTGCTCCAGCGGACAGTATTGGGATGGCTTTACAAATACTTGCGTCACCAACCCCTCTACCTCCTGCGCCAGCGGCCAGTATTGGAACGGGACGGCGTGCGTTGATTCAACAACCACTGCTTGCACTGGCAGTCAGTATTGGAACGGGACGGCGTGCGTTGATTCGCCGTCTACTACCTGCTCCAGCGGCCAATACTGGAATGGCACGGCGTGCGTCACCAGCAGTCTTTCTCTTGAAAATCAATTAGCCCAAATAGCCGCGACTCTTCGTAAAATACTTGAATTGTCTAACTTTTTTCGCTAAAGAAACACCGTAAACGATACGACTATAAGGGGGGTTGACTTTTTCCTAATTGTAAGGTAAGATAAAAATATAAGTAAGTTTCTTGTTTCTCTTTCCTTGCATAATATAATAATGTTTAGGTTCAAGAGGTAGAGAAGGTAGGTCGACTTACTCATTATTAATTTAGGTAAAACATATTATGGCAAAAAAATTGTATGTTGGTGGATTGTCATACGACACCACCGGAGACGCTCTGAAAGAAACATTTGCTCAAGCCGGAACCGTTGAATCAGCGACCGTCATTATGGATAGAATGACTAATCGCTCAAAGGGATTCGGTTTTGTGGAAATGTCGTCTGACGCGGAAGCTCAAAAAGCGATTGAAATGTTCAATGGCAAAGAGCTCGATGGACGAACTGTCACCGTAAACGAAGCTCGCCCGATGGAACCTCGCCGAGAAGGCGGATTTGATCGCGGCGGTCGTGGTGGCGGATTTGGACGGTAATTTCAGAATCGCTATTAAGCGAAATAAAAACCCCCTTAATCGGGGGTTTTTATTTGAGCTTTCGGCGAGGCTATATTTTTTAATTTATTTTTGATAAAATACAGGCAGTCGAATAAAAAAAATAAGGAATTTAGAATATGGAATTTAGAAACTAAAAAATCTGAATTCTGAATAAATATTATGAAAAAGGGATATGTTAAGAATATAGAAGAAATCGCGAAAGAAAATAATAATTTCCGCCAAGTGCTTTATACCGGAAAACACAGCCAGCTGGTGGTGATGAGCTTGAGGCCGGGCGAAGAGATCGGCGCGGAAGTCCACCCCGATACCGACCAGTTTTTTAGAATTGACGCCGGAGAAGGAAAAGTCATAATTGACGAAACTGAAAACATAATCAAAGACGGATTCGCGGTGATTGTTCCGGCTGGCGCGAATCATAATGTTATCAATACTTCTTCGGAA
>JBBTUZ010000010.1:0-2278 GCA_038063495.1 Patescibacteria group bacterium
ACGGCGCCAACCACGAATTCGGATTTGATTATTTAAGGGACAATTTAAGTTTAAAATTAACCGACCAAGTTCAAAGGCCTTTTAATTACGCCATTATTGATGAGATTGACAGTATTTTAATTGACGAAGCCCGGACTCCTTTGATTATCGCTTCGCCCGACGCTCAATCAAGCGAATACTATAAAATTTTTGCCCGGATAGTTGAAGGCCTCAAACCGGAAGAAGATTATTCGGTTGATGAAAAACAAAAAACCGTCAATATTAGCCAGGAAGGAATCAATAAGGTTGAAAAAATACTCAAGCTCCAAAATATTTACGGACCGGAAAATTTTTACCTGGTTCACTTTCTGGAAGAATCATTAAAAGCCAAAACTCTTTTTCGCCGCGATAAACATTATCTTGTTAAAGGCGGCGAGGTGGTAATTATTGACGAATTCACCGGCCACTTGATGCCGGGCCGCCGCTACTCCAGCGGGCTTCATCAAGCCATTGAAGCCAGGGAATGGCTAACCGACAAAAGCGTGATAGTCCAGTCGGAATCCCGGACATTGGCCCAGATTACCATTCAAAATTATTTTCGCTTGTATAAAAAAATCGCCGGAATGACCGGCACGGCGCAAACTTCAGCCGAAGAATTCCACAAGGTTTATAATTTAGAAGCCGTCAGCATCCCGCCGAATAAACCGATGATTCGCAAAGACCAGCCCGACACCATCTATAAAACCAGAGAAGCGAAATATCAAGCCGTCATTGAAGAAATAAAAAAACGCCATACTCAAGGCCAGCCCTTATTGGTCGGGACTCCTTCCACCGACCAAAATGAAATTCTTTCAAGTTTATTGCGCCATAACGACATTCCTCATGAAGTTTTAAACGCCAAAAATAACGAAAGAGAGGGTGCCATAATCGCCCAAGCCGGAAAATTCAAGGCGGTCACCGTGGCGACCAACCGGGCCGGTCGGGGAGTGGACATCGTGCTTGGCGGCAATCCGCCTTTGCCCGAGGAAGCGCAAAAAGTGCGCGAAGCGGGGGGGCTGTGCGTAATTGGCACGGAAAGGCACGAAGCGCGCCGCATTGACAATCAACTGCGCGGCCGCGCCGGCCGCCAAGGAGATTCCGGCTCTTCTATGTTTTTCCTATCTCTGGAAGACGACCTTTTGAGAATTTTCGGCGGCGATCGGATCAAAAATTTGATGCAAGCTTTCAAAGTGCCGGACGACATACCCATAGAATCCGGTCTTGTTTCCAAAGCCGTCAACCAAGCCCAGACCAAAATTGAAGGATTTAATTTTGACATTCGCCGCCACCTTCTTGATTTTGACGACATTCTTAATAAACAGCGAGGTTTTATTTACGGCCAACGGCAAAAAATTTTAACCGCCATCAATGGCTTGGCTTCGCTGACCGCTGAAAAAAGCGATTTCCAATTTTTATTGAAAGATATAACCGCTCAAGATTTAACCGATGAAGAAAAAACTAAATTAAACCCTGAATCGGAAACTTTCCTCGGCCAGCAAATATTAAGAATCATTGACTTGCTTTGGATGGAAAATCTGGAAAACCTGGAATCCCTTCGGGAAGCGGTCAATCTGCGGGCTTATGGCCAACACGAACCGTTAGTGGAATATCGCCGAGAAAGTTATCGTTTATTTAAAGAATTACAGGCTAACTTCCGAAATTTAGCTTTAGAAATTACTTCTAAGGTTTTAGCCAGCCCCGTTATTTCCTTGCCGGAACAAAAACTTGGTTCACCCGCTTCCGCTAACGCCATGACGGATAAAAAACTCAATCGCAACGATCCCTGCTGGTGTGGCGCGAAAAATCCCGACGGAACACCAATTAAATATAAGAAATGTCATGGGGCATAAAATTATGAAATACAACAAATTAGTGCGAGATAAAATTCCTGAATATATTTTCAAGAAAGGCGGGAATCCGATAACACATATTGCGAATGACGCCGAATATTGGCAGAAGTTGAAAGATAAGCTGATTGAAGAGCTGGAGGAATTCAAAAAGGACGAAAACATTGAGGAATTTGCTGATTTACTGGAGGTGATAGACGCGATAGCTGATTACAAAAAGTTTGATCGAAATGAAGTAGAAGTGATCAAAGAAAAGAAGGCATCGGAGCGCGGGAGATTCAAAGATAAGATAATTTTGGATGAATCATAAGCCTGCATGACATTTTCTATATTTGAGCAATTTGGTAGATTCGTGATTGGAAAAACGCCTTAAAATAAAGAGAATCCCTGTGGTCGGTTATTGAAAAAACAAA
>JBBTUZ010000011.1:0-6593 GCA_038063495.1 Patescibacteria group bacterium
TGCCGAAAAACGCCTAGAGGGCATTTCTGATGCTCAATTGGCAGTGCGGTTTCCCCACTTAAACCAGCATGATCAAGTAGCGGCCGTTAAAAGATTTTTGAAAAACAAAACAACGGGCTTATTGAGAGACCAAGACCTGAATTCATTCATCGGCAAAAGCAACACGGAAAATATTTTCAAAAGCTACGGGGCGGGAAATGTTTATGATGATTTTCAAAAAGCCGCTGGTCGTAGCACCGCGATGTTCACAGGCAAAGACAAGGAGGGAAACTCTATAAGCCACGAAGACGCGCAGAAACAATTGTTCAGATCTTTCACCCTTAAAGACGCCGAGGGCTTACGAAAAAAATCTTTCACCGAAGACGAAGACGCGATTGCCAATGTTAGAGCCATCACACAAGCAAATCCCGGAATGCTTTCTAAATTGATGCCTAAATTTTCCGGCGTAGATTTTGACAAATTTATGGACAACTTGATAGACGCTACGCCAGAAATTACTGAAAAAATAGAGTTAAAAAGAAAATTGAAAAAAGGAGACAAAGAAGCCGCCGAAGCTATTGAAGTTATTAAGGACTATACCAGGAAGTATTACCCAGCCTTTCATAAATCGTTTGATAAAAGTTTAACCAATCGCATGCTGGGCTTTGGAGAATACACGCCGCCAGCCGAAACAACAGCTTAAAGAAATAATTGAAATAAATATTTATGCTTAGAATTCCACGACAACAAGTTTTAATTGAGAATTTTTAAACGAATAATTATCAATGACCGACAAGCCAAAAGCAAAAATTTACATTGATGGCGCGAATATGTTTTATGCCCAAAAAAAATTAGGCTGGTCTTTTGATTGGATGAAAATCAAAAACTATCTTGAAAAAGATCGGGAAGTGATTGAATTAAAATATTATGTGGGCGTCAAAGAGGACGATGAAGAGATGCAAAAATACTTAAAATATTTAAACGCAATTGGTTTTGACGCCTTTACCAAGCCGTTAAAAAAAATAAAAATCAACAACTATATTCTTTCCAATACTTATAAGGCGAATTATGTCTATAAAGCCAATTTTGATGTTGAAATAACCGCTGACATTCTTTTAGATAAATCAAGATTTGATGATATTATTCTTTTTAGTGGCGATAGCGATTTTCGATATTTGGTTAAAAAATTAAAAGACGCCGGGAAAAAAGTGGTTGTTTATTCTTCAAGAAAAACTATCGCTTGGGAATTAAAACTTGAATGTTCCAATTTGGTTTATTTGGAAGACGTAAAAGAGCAGGTTAAACGCGAATAAAAAACCGCCCCGATTGCTCGAGGCGTTCTGTAAAACTATTATCAGAATAACAAATCAACAGTCAATGTCAATAGTTTCAAATTATTAATTTTTATGCTTAAAATTTCACGACAACAAGTTTTAGAAAGATGGGATACTCTGCCGGACAACCTGAAAGAGGCTTTGTTTTCTGAATCCAACAGCGGCATCGTTTGGCAGATTGGCACGCTGAATCATTTGCCCGAGGAAAAAATTTCTATGATGGCGACGATAGTCGGCGATGTAATTTTTGGTTTTCTTCACCCAGATGACTTGACTCGGGAAATCCAGGAATCCCTTAATTTAAATTACCAAATCGCTAATTCAATTAGCCACGAAATCAATCGCAAGATTTTTGAGCCGATTAGAATAGCTTTGGAAAAAGTTTATAGCCCGGTTAGCGCGATGCCCTTCGGCGCGGCTCAAAGCAAACAGGAAATAAAAACGCCAGTTGAATCAGAAATAAAACCAGAACCAAGAGCAGGGGAAGCCGAAAAAACCGAAGCGTCATCGGCAAAACCAAAACTATTTGGAGAAATTCAAGACAAACCAGCGGAAATTAAACAGGGTATTGAACCAAAACCGGCTCCATTGCCAACCGCGCCAACAATTCCAACCATTCCAACTATTCCAGTCATTCCGGCGCCGCCTATCTCAACCGCTCCCGTTTCTGTTAAAAAATCATTTGACGAAAATCAAGACAAACCTTTTA
The DNA here is from genome assembly GCA_038063495.1 of Patescibacteria group bacterium. Taxonomy (GTDB): domain Bacteria; phylum Patescibacteriota; class Minisyncoccia; order UBA6257; family MFKM01; genus MFKM01. Next base: position 2,023 of record JBBTUZ010000011.1, read on the forward strand.
TGATTCACCAAGAAGCAGAGCCTCGCCCAATCGCCGAAAAAAGGAACACAACAATGCCGACCATTAACTGGTTCAAGAAAGAGAAACCCAGACAAATGCCCGAGATGCCGACCAAAATTGAATTAGAAACCTTCAACCAAAAACCCGAAGAGAAAAAAGAACCGGTTACCGCCAAAACCGAAGCCCCCAAACAAAGAATAGTCCACTATCGGGAAGCGGAAATTTCCACTCCTTTCGGCAAAACCGAAACTCCACCCCGGAGGATAGAAACGCCGATACCAGCCGCGATCAAAACCGAAGCGCCGAAGCCCAAAGAGCCAAAAGCAGTTAGTTTTGATTCTTTTGAAGTAATAAAGGGGAAAGAAAACGAAGTGGGGTTGGAAGGAAACACCATTAATCTAAAAAACAATAAACAATTACAGTAATTACTGTAATTGCCATAATTACCGCAATTTATGCAATTTCAAGTGCCTCAATATTATGAAGTCAAAGAAAGGATTGTCGGGCCTTTAACCCTCCAGCAATTCTTTTATATTGCCGCGGCCTGCGGTTTGAGTTTCTTTTTCTTTTTCGCTTTTGAATTCTGGCTTTGGTTTATTGTCAGCGTTATTTTGATTGGTTTCGCGGCCGCCTTGGCTTTGGTGGAAATAAACGGCCAGTCCCTGACCAAGATTATTTTTTCCGCTTTTTTTTATTACTGGCGGCCGCGAATTTTTCTCTGGCAAAGAGAAGCTGAAAAGCTGGAAGTGATTTTACCGGAAGAAGCAAAGCAAATAGAAGAAATTAAAAAAGAATTAGGCTTCCAGCAAAAAATAAAATCCCTCGGCCAGAAAATCCTGACTAGCCGTTCGCCTTTACCCGGAGAAAAACCAATCAGCCGGGGCATTCAAGAACGCTATCAAGTTTTCCGGAAACCGACCGGCGAAAAACAAATAGCTAAAAGAGTGGATTATCGCTAGTTATTAGCCACTAGCCACTAGTGATTAGTAATTAACACATTGGCCGCTAGAGTTATAAACTACTAATATGATAAATTCTTATAAAGATTTGACTGTTTGGCAAAAATCTTTTGAGTTGGTTATAGAGATATACAGATTAACCAATTTATTCCCGAAGTCAGAAATTTACGGTTTAATCTCCCAAATTCGTCGTTGTGCTGTTTCTGTACCTTCTAATATTGCGGAGGGTTTTGTCAGAAAATATCGAAAAGAATATGCTCAATTTATTTCTATCGCTTTTGGATCTGGCGCAGAATTAGAAACTCAGTTATTATTATCTAAAACACTAGGATTAGTCCCAGAAAAAGAATTTACTAAATCAGAAGAACTGTTAAATGAGGTGATGAAAATGTTGAATTCTTTTTCATCAAAATTAAGAAATACTAGTGGCTAATCGCTAGTGGCTAATTAACTAACCTATGCCTAAATCTTCGTCAACTCAACAATTTGTAGAAATCCAAGAAGTCCGAGAGGGAGTGATTTTTTTAAAAAACGGTTCGTTGCGTCAATTATTGATGGTCAACGGAGTTAATTTTGATTTAAAATCGGAGACTGAACAAGATCTAATGACCTACGCCTATCAAAATCTTTTAAACGCTTTGGATTTCTCAATTCAGGTTTTTATTCATTCCCGCCGATTAAATATTGAAACTTATCTTCAAAAACTCCAAGAACGCCACGGCCAGGAAGCAAACGAACTCCTCAAAACTCAAATTGCCGAATACTTGGAATTCATAAAATCTTTTGTAGCCAGCAACGCCATAATGGATAAAACTTTTTTCGTAGTCGTGCCTTACGACCCGATTTATTTACCGAAAACCGCGAAGGGGATATTGGGCTTTATCAAAAAGGGGAAAGTGGCGGCTCCCGAAAATCAAACCGCGCAACCAGAGGATGTCCAGCAAAATCTCCAGCAACTCAACCAAAGAGTTGCCCAAGTGATTACCGGCCTCCAACAAATCGGCCTCCGGGCGGTTCCGCTTGATACTGAAGAGGCCATTGAGCTTATTTACAATCTTTATAATCCCCAACTAATAGAAAAACAAAACCTAGCTATTGCTGAAGAAGGTTTATAAAATTATGAAAAAAATTGAATTCACCAAAGGATACACCGCTTCCGGCCGAGACATCCAAGATGTCATCGCGCCGGCCGGTTTGGAAGTCAATACCGGCTATCTCAAATTCGGCGAAAAATATCTCAAAACATTTTTTCTTTTTACCTACCCCCGCTATCTGACGAGCGGTTGGTTTTCGCCAATTATCAATTTAGCGGAAATCATTGACATTTCTGTCCATATCCATCCCATTGATACGGCTTTAGCTTTGCGAAATCTCCGAAGAAAAACAGCCCAAGTCCAAGCCCAAATAATGGAACGCGAAGAGAAGGGGCTGGTCCGCGACCCGATGCTGGAAACAGCTTATCAAGATGTGGAAAATCTTCGCGATGCCCTCCAACAGGCCCAAGAGAAACTCTTTGAAATTGGAATCTATATCACTATTTACGGAAACGACCTTAAGGATTTAGCTCGCTTGGAAAACCTGATTGTTTCCCTTTTGGAAAGCAAGTTGGTTTATATTAAACCGGCTCTTTTCCAGCAATTAGAAGCCTTTTCTTCGGTTTTGCCTTTAGTCACGGACAAATTGGCCATTCGCACCCCGCTTAATTCCGGGCCGGCTTCTTCCATCTTTCCATTTATTTCAGCCGACCTAACTTCAGACGAAGGCATTCTTTACGGCGTTAATCTTAGCAACAATAGCTTGGTGATATTTGACCGATTCTCTCTGGAAAACGCCAACTTCTGTGTCTTCGCGAAAGCCGGCAGCGGAAAATCATTTTTCGCGAAGTTAGAAATTCTCCGCTCAATGATGCTGGGGACGGACATCATCGTGATTGACCCGGAAAACGAATACCAAAATTTATGCGAAACCATCGGCGGCAGTTATTTTAAAATTTCTTTAACTTCAGCCAATCACATCAATCCTTTTGATATTCCCGTTATTCCTCCGGACGAAGAACCGGCCGAGGTTTTCAAATCTCATATTCTTAATCTGGTTGGTTTAATCAAATTGATGCTCGGCGAAATTACTCCAGAAGAAGACGCCATCTTGGACAGAACCGTTCTGGAGACTTACGCCTCCCGAGACATCACTCCGGAAAAAGATTTTTCTCAAGCCCAACCGCCTTTACTGGAAGATCTCCAAACGATTCTTGAAAACACCGAGGGGGGGGGCGGCATAGCCAAGCGTTTGGAAAAATTCACCCGCGGTTCTTACGCCGGCTTTACCAACCAGCCAACCAACGTTAATATCAAAAACCGTTTGGTGGTTTTTTCCATCCGCGACTTGGAAGATGAACTGCGGCCCATCGCGATGTATATTATTCTTAATTTCATTTGGAACCTTATCCGAGCCGAGCTTAAAAAAAGAATCGTGGTCATTGACGAGGCCTGGTTAATGATGAAATACCCGGACAGCGCTTCTTTCCTTTTCGGCTTGGCCAAACGGGCGAGAAAATATTATTTGGGAGTAACAACAATCACTCAAGATGTAGAGGATTTCCTGGGCTCTCCTTACGGCCGACCGATTATCAACAATTCTTCTCTCCAGTTCCTGTTAAAACAAGCGCCGGCCACCATTGACTTGGTCGCCAAAACCTTCAACCTGACTGATGTTGAAAAAACTTTTCTTTTAGAAGCAGGGGTGGGCGAGGGGCTATTCTTTGCTGGCCTAAAGCACGCCGCCCTTAAGGTAGTCGCTTCCTACACCGAAGACCAAATGATCACCACCAACCCGGAACAACTTTTGGAAATGAAAAAAAATGAATGAAGCTGGACCTAAAATTTCTTTAGTGGAAATAATTTTAATGACGATGATTACTGGCAGCGCCGATATTTTTGAGTTATTCGCCACTTTATTGGTCGCGGTGCCGGTAATTGGACAAATTCTTTTAATTATTAAATGGTTTGTGGCTTTAATCGCTTGGCTAATTATCCAATTTTGGCTTACAATGAAAGGGCTGAAAGGATTGTGGTTTTTGGGCGGCAGTGTTTTAGACGCGGTGGCAAATTTCGTGGGGCTTGATATTCCTTTCGGCAAAACCGCTTCGCTTATGACTACTATTTATCTAGCTAATCACCCGAAAGTAACGCAAGTAGCGGCAATTGCCGGCGGTAAAATAGGAGCCGTTGCCGACAAAATTAAGTAAACTCAAAATTAAAAAATCAGAATGGGAAATGACAATTTAAAATTAAAAAAAAATACATTTTTATCTGTCATTTTTATTTTCGTATTTTTATTTTCGTATTCTGTCCAAGCCCAAACTGCTTCCCGCGTCTTAATTACTTGGCAGGCCCAAAGCTTCGCGCCAGCGGAATACTCCGGTAAAATCCTGCCTTCGCCGGGCACTAGCATCAAACTCGGCCTGGAACTAATAAAAGAAAATAAACTCCAAGACTTATCAAAAATCAACATTCGGTGGTATCTTGACGGCAAATTATTAACTCAAGGCATTGGGTTGAAAGAAACGAGTTTCTTCGCGAATAAAGGAGCCACTCATTCTCATTTTGTCCGAGC
>JBBTUZ010000012.1:0-4025 GCA_038063495.1 Patescibacteria group bacterium
CCTCCAAAATTGCCGCTTATATCCTCTTCAAATTTTTTGGCATCGCTGGGCTTAAAAAAAACGGAATAAGGATCTTCGGCCGAACCCATCATCCCGGCAATCGCTCCATAAAGCATTTCCTGATCGGTCAGGTTTTTATTATGAACATAATTTTGTTTAAAAGTATCCCAGGCTTTCCAGAACAAAGAGAAATCAGCGGCAATTTCCGGATTATCTTTATAAATGGTTTTTTGCCCCGCCTCTTGAAAGCCGCTTTGAAACCCCAAAGAATAAGAAATGCCGACTGCCAACACCAACCCAATAATTAAACCGGAGTTTTTATTAAATATTTTTTTAGTTTCCATAACAATAAATATAATTTTATAATACCGATAACCTAAAAGCAAATAACTTATTGAGCGATCGTTGACAAGCGGCCGGATTCCATAAATTGCTTCTTTTACGGCATTTTTGCCTTTTCAGGCAGATTTATGGCAATAAACAGCCGTGTAAGGTATAATTCTAGCATAAAATAATAGCTTATGCCTAAATTAGCGCGGATAAATCAAGATTATTTAAGCACCATCAAGGAACGAGCAAAGAAAACTAGAGTGCATGAAAAATTCCAGTTTACCGGTTTGGCCATCGCCAAATTATTAAACGACGAAGGGCACAAATCGCTTTATATTAAACTGGCGAAAAAACATGATGAACAAAAATTACTTGCTTTAGCCGGAAGCGTCGCCGAAAATAAAAATATCAGAAACAAGGGCGCTTATTTTACAAAAGTGTTTTATCAGGAACTAAATAAGAAGCAAATTTAGACGACACGATGCCAACACTTCGCTACTATTGTAATCTAACGATCGTTAAATTACAATAGTAAAATAAAGAAAGTCTTGTATGCAGATTTTTACGATTAATAATAAAAAAGAAGAAAAATTTTTGCGGCGAAAAACGCCTAGTTTTGATTTTTCTAAATTTAAGAAAAACGAAATTCAAGAGGCGATAAAAGAAATGAAATCGGCTATCAAAAAAGACAAAGGCATTGGTTTAAGCGCCAATCAAATTGGTCTTAACTGGAGATTTTTTATCGCGGAGATTCCCGGCGACAAAGGCAAAATGAAATTCTACACTATTTTCAATCCCTGCATTCTTAAGATCTCGAAAGAAAAAATAATTCTTGAAGAAGGCTGTCTTAGCGTGCCGGGAATTTGGGGTTTGGTGGAAAGACCGGAGCAAATAATATTGATTGGTTCTGATAAAAACGGCAAAAAAACGAAATTCAAGGCGGGGGGGTTATCGGCCCGGGTATTTCAGCACGAAATAGATCATTTAAACGGAGTTCTTTTTATTGACAGGACAAAAAAATTGTTCAAAGAAATTTCCGAGCAAACGGCAAAAATATAATTATGAAATACGCCTTTTTCGGCACGCCTGATTTCGCGGCCGTTATTTTGGAAAAATTGGTTGCGTTTAACTTTCCGCCGACTTTGGTTGTTTGTAACCCCGACAGGCCGGTTGGCCGAAAACACATTATAACTCCCCCACCGACTAAAGTTCTGGCTAAAAAATATAAAATTCCGATTTTTCAACCAGAAACTTTGGTAAATTTCAAATTCCCTGCCTGTCCGGCAGGCAGGCAAATTCTCCCACAATACGGGATCCCGCCCAGCGGGACAAATTCCAAATTTGATTTTTTCGTCGTCGCCGCTTACGCGAAAATAATCACTAAAGAAATTTTGGCAATTCCTCGGCTAGGCGCTATCGGCGTCCATCCCTCGCTTTTGCCTAAATACAGAGGGCCTTCTCCGATTCAATCGGCTATCCTCAATGGCGATTCCGAAACCGGCGTTAGCTTGTTTTTGATTGACGAAAAAGTAGACCACGGAAAGATATTAGCCACTAGCCACTTGCCACTAGGGATTAATGATAACTATGAAACTCTGATGGAAAAATTGGCGGAATTGGGTGGTGATTTGCTGGTTGAAACCTTGCCGAAATTTATTAAGGGCGAAATCACTCCCCTGCCCCAAGACGAAAACAAGGCCACCTATACTAAAAAATTTATTACCGAAGACGGCTATGTTGATTTACAAAAAGACAAGCCGGCCGCTATTGAGCGAAAAATACGGGCCTTAAATCCGGAACCGGGAGTTTATGCTCTGATGGAAATTAAATCCGAAAAAAAACGGGTGAAATTTTTAGAATCTGAGTTGGTTGACGGGAAATTGAAATTAACTAAAATTCAAGTTGAAGGTGGAAAACCGCAAAATATTTGCCGGATCATCTAATGGCAGGATAGCGGACTCTGAATCCGCTCATCTTGGTTCGAATCCAAGTCCGGCAGCCAAGTTTCGGAACAAGAACCTCTAAGATATTCGGCGCGAGGCCAAGATTATAAAAACCCGCCAGAGGCCTTGCGGCATAGCGGGTAATAAATTAAACAGGAACTTTAACATCAGCCGGTTTTTGAGAAAAACATTCATTCAAAGTTTGCCTTAAAAAATTTTCAATCAAAGAAAGCAAACATAATTTTCCCGTTGATTTCCAAAATAAAAAAGCAAAATGCGAATTTGTCCATTCAAAAACCAACCATTGAGCGGATTCCGAAATCGCTTCGCGAGTACGATGACAATCAAAACAATTTCCGTCCGCCAACTCGGAACCAATAAAATCTCCTGCCGCGCCTGCCAAAGCGACGATTGCGCAATCGGAGTATGTTCTATCGGCGCCCTTTCCAATAAGCTCCAAAATGATTTTTTCAACATCATCCATAACTACGGAATCGCGAGGCCGATTTCTAAACTTGGCGTAAGAAATCAGCAAATATTCAAACTTGGCGATTTTTTCTTTTTTCGCGCGTTTCTTGACATCGGTTTCATCCGGGTGTTCAAGCCCGGCATTGGCGAACTCTTGCCGCCAAATAATTGTGCCTGCCAACACCTCATCAACAATAGGCCAGAGATCAGGCTTTAAATCTCCCTTTTGATTATCAAGAATTGCCCTGATTATTTCTTCGGGCACCGGCATTGCCATTATCGCACTGTATGTCTGTTTTCCGATTTTGCTGATTATCGGCCTTACATAGCGCTCAAAATCATCTCCGCTATGATTGCGTTGACCGGTATAATTTACGGCAACCAGTGTTTCACGCTCAATAACATCAAGACAATGAAGCACTTCCGTGGCACGCCAAGCAGCAATCAAATTTCGAGGCATATATAACCCCCACATCCAAGTCTTATTATTCGGCAATAAAATACCCGCGCCAAAGTTCAATCCGTCGCTACAACTACAAACTACGGGAACGCACTCAATCGGCGCGTTACCTTCTTCAAAAACGCAAGCCACAAAAGGCTTGTTTTTGAAATAGATTGTTCTCATAGCTACCTCCTTTCGTTATTTGTTTTTAAATGTGCTTGAATATTAAAGCCCTTAATCAGGCTTGGTATTGTTTATGTAAATACAAAACAGCTAAAAAGTCAACTGGTTGTAATTATGTTTAATGCCTTGTCTTGGCAACCAAAAAGGATTTATAATATTCATAGGATATGAAAATTAAAATAGAAATATCGGCTCGTCATTGCCATCTTTCAAAACAAGACATGGAAAGATTGTTCGGCAAAAGTTATCAATTAAAACCAGTCAAAGCATTATCGCAACCCGGCCAATTTATCGCCCAAGAAACCATTGACATTAAAACGCCAGACGGTTGTATTAATAATGTCCGGATTCTTGGCCCGGCTCGCGGAACAACCCAGGTTGAAATATCGCGGACGAATGCCAGGCAATTAAATATCAATCCGCCCGTTCGCCAGTCGGGAAGCATTAAAAAATCAGCCGGTGTTGAACTTATCGGGCCGAATGGAAAGATAAAAATCAAGGAAGGCGTTATTGTCGCGGAACGCCATATTCATTGCGATATGGCCACGGCCAAAAAATTAGGATTAAAAAACAATCAACGAATTTCCGTCAAAACTAACGGCGTTCGTTCGCTGACATTTAACAATGTTGTCGTTAGAATACATAAAGATTTCTCATTA
>JBBTUZ010000013.1:0-2938 GCA_038063495.1 Patescibacteria group bacterium
TTATTTTATCCGCCATAATAAATTCAAATTGCTGATATTAAATTCCAATTTTTTAATTTTGATTTTCAAAATTATTTAAACTAATTTATTGAATATCCTTAATTTATCAATAACCGTTTTTTTCATCTCGGCGATAACTTCCGGCATCACTTTGTACGGCGTGATTTCTTCGGGATTGTCTTTCAAGCTTTTTTCCAAAGCCTCCCGCCAAGCCAAACGAATTTCGGTATTGATATGAACAATGGAAACACCGGCGTTAATAGCCGCCGAAAAATCTTCGTTGCTAACCCCGGAACCGCCGTGTAAAACCAAAGGGACGCCGCTAACTTCTCTAATTTCTTTGATTCTTCCGATATCCAAACTCGGTTCGGGAATATTTTTAAACATCCCGTGAATACTGCCAACCGCCGGCGACAATAAATCAACTTTCGTTTCTTCGGCAAAATGCCTGGCTTCTTCAGGCTTGGTAAAATCTTCGGGTTTGATAACCGCTCCTTCGGGAATTTCTTCCAAAATTTTAGAAGAAGCGCCGATAAACCCGATTTCTCCTTCAACTAAAATTTTCGGATTGATTGATTTGATAAAAATCACCGCCTCTTTGGTTTTCTTCAGATTTTCTTCAAAAGAACTTTCGGAAGCGTCAAAAATAATAGCGTCGTAGCCAGCCAAAGCCGCTTCTTTTACTTTTTCCAAAGAATGAATATGGTCGGCGTTAAGAAAAATCGGATAATCAAATTCTTCTTTTAAAATTTTGACCAAAGCGGCCGCTTGCTTAAAACCGATAAAATTTCCTTCGCCTTCCGAAGTGCCGATAATTAAAGGCATCTTCATATTCTGAAGTCGGGACAATTCCTGTCCGGCTTCAAAAATCGCTTTTAATTGTTCAAGGCTTGAAATATTAAAATGGCCAATGGCTATTTTATTTTCTTCGGCTTCTTTAATAAATTCAAGCAAGGACTTCATAATTTTCTTATATTCTATATTCTTTATTTTAAATTTATACCTCAAACCACCCTTTGGTGATATTTGCTTTAATCAATTCCTCCATTTTTTCCTCATCAAAATAACTGATAAAAATTTTATTCCAAAGCGCTTCTTGGTGGTGATATAAATATTTAATCATTTCCTTTTCTTGAACCAAGCTCATTATGGTGTCCACTAAATTAAAACTGACCAGAATTTCTCCGCCGGTTTCTATTCTGAAGAAATCGCCGACCAAATCCAAATCTTTCCAAAAATCCAAACCTTCAATTTTAGCCAAGGCCGTTTCCGCCCGGTCCCAATGAAGGGCCTCGGGATTAACATGAGGAAGAAATAGTCTGTGATCGTTCTCGTCGTCTTTAGCCAGATACCGCTGAATTATCATAAATAAACAACGATCGCTGGATGAAAGAGCCGGCAGATTGCTTGAAACATCGCCCCGAAGAAGAGAGATGAAATCTTTAGAAAATTCTTTGGGATTATCTTCGGTAAATTTCTTGACGAGATCGGAGTAAAAATAAACTTCATAGAAATAATGAACCAGAAGAGAAAGCGTCCGCAAAATTTCTCCCGAAACTTTTAAAGTAATCGGTATAACGAAAATCACCCCTAATTCTTTCAAATGGCTGATGTTGTGATATTTCTTTTGAACGAATTTTTCAGCCGCTTGCGTCCACTGGGAGCCCAAAACCCTGATTTCAATTTCCCGTTCTTCAAAATCAGCCGGCTTTAACGCTTGATATTGTTTAAAGAAACAATTATTAAGCCATTCGGCGTCTTCCAGAAATCTCAAACTGCTGTAAACTTCAATTAAATCTTCTTTCGCCAGCATTGCTTCCACCGAAGGATAGCCCAAAGCTTTTAAGATTTTCTGAGGCGGTTCGGCTTTCAAAAATCCTTCGGCTACTTCTTTCTTGAGAAAGAACCCTTTTCTTTTCGGCGAAACATCTTTGGCCAAATCAACAATCCGCTGACAATCTTTAGGATTGGATAATTGAGGATTTTTTAAATACTGAAAAATTCTCAAATCATCGCTTTCTATTTTTGAAATTAAAGCGTCATAGACATCCAAAGCCATAGAATTTCTTCCCAATCCCAAAACATCCAAAGACTCCTCAATCAACCTGTTGTTTTCTTCAACCAAAGAATAAAAAAAATTGGACTTGCCGGTGATTCTGTTTAAATCTTTTTCTAATTGAACGATGGTTTGTTTTTCCGTTCTCAAAATTTTAGCGATTTTTTCTTGATAAGAAATGCTATTCATAATTTGTTTATTTTAAAATTCTTCCAGCGAGACGACTTTTCAAAATCATTTTTAGTGACAATCCCCTTCTTGGCGCCGACATACTCAACCACCGAAGTGGCGTTAGCGCTTCCCAAGCGAATGGCGTATTCAATTCTTGACGCTTGTATCAACCCAGCGACAAAACCACTGCCGAAAGCGTCGCCGGCGCCGGTGCGGTCAACCATTTTTTTCTCTTTGAAAGATCCGGCTTGCCAAATCATTTTACCGTCAGAAACCGCTACGCCTTGAGGCCCTTTGGTCATAACCACAATCCCTTTCACCCAATCATCTAATTTTTTAAAAATTTCTTTTTCTTGCTGGTAAGGAACTCCTGTTAAATAAGAAGCTTCTTCTTGGTTAATTATAAAAACATCATAATTGTCCAAAAGCTCCGGCTTGGCTTTAAAAAATTTTAATTCCTGACCGCTCGGATTTCCCGCCACTTTGATTTTATTCTTTTTGGCAAAAGAAAACAATTTTTGTAAAAGTTTTTCATTACCGCCGAGAGAACCGATATAAAACCATTTCGCCCTGCCTGCCGGCAGGCAGGTTTTTAATTTTAGCCAAGGAATTTCTTTATCGCTTAATTCTTCGCCCGTGCCTTTGTAAGAAATAATAGTTCGTTCGCCGCTTTGAGTTAAAAAAATGACCGAGTAAGCCGTAGGCGTGTCG
>JBBTUZ010000014.1:0-4099 GCA_038063495.1 Patescibacteria group bacterium
CAGTTTTTCAAACAAGGATTAGCTTATCAGTCCGAGATGCCAATTAACTGGTGCCCGTCTTGTAAAATCGGTTTGGCTAACGAAGAAGTAATTGATGATAAATGTGAGCGTTGTGGCACCGGAACCGAAAAAAGGAAAATTAAGCAGTGGCTTTTGAGAATTACAAAATATGCCGATCGGCTTCTTAAAGATTTAGACGACGTTGATTATCTGGAAAAACTAAAAACTCAGCAGCAAAATTGGATTGGCCGGTCTGAAGGCACAACGGTAAAATTTTTAATTCCTAATTCTGAATTTTTAATTGATGTTTTTACCACTCGGGTGGACACTATTTTTGGCGTAACGGCTATGGTAATTGCACCGGAGCATCCTTTAATTGATAAACTAATTACCGCAGAAAACAAAGATAAAGTAAAAAAATATGTTGAGATGGCCGCGAAAAAAAGCGATATAGAAAGGACAGAAACAGAAAAAGAAAAAATTGGTGTTTTTACTGGGTCATATTGTATAAATCCCGCAAATGGACAAAAAGTTCCAATTTGGGTGGGAGATTATATTATTGCTGTTTATGGTGGCGGTGCTGTGATGATGGTGCCGGCGCATGACAAACGCGATTATCAGTTCGCTAAAAAATATAATTTAGAAATTAAAGAAGTCGTTTCTGGGGGCGATATCTCCAAAGAAGCATTTACAGATTACGGTGTTTTGGTTAATTCGGGCCAGTTCAACGGATTGAAATCAGGGGAGGCGATTAAAAAAATAACCGAATGGCTGGAAAATAAAGGATTTGGAAGAATGACAGTCCAATATAAGATGCGCGATTGGATTTTTTCTCGTCAGCATTATTGGGGTGAGCCGATTCCGATTATTCATTGCGAAAAATGCGGAATAGTTCCGGTGCCAGAAAAAGATTTGCCGGTAAAATTACCATTTGTTAAAAAATATGAACCCACTAAAACCGGAGAATCGCCTTTAGCGGCCATCACCGAATGGGTTAATGTTAAATGTCCTAAATGTAAAGGCCCGGCTAAACGGGAAACCGACACTATGCCTAACTGGGCCGGTTCTTCCTGGTATTTTTTGCGTTACATAGACCCTAAAAATAAAAATTGTTTCGCTGACTTTAAGAAATTAAAATATTGGACTCCGGTTGATTTGTATAACGGCGGAATGGAGCACACCACTTTGCACCTTCTTTATTCCCGTTTTTGGCATAAATTTTTATACGACCTTAAATTAGTGCCGACCCCAGAGCCGTATGCCAGTCGGCGCTCTCACGGCATGGTTTTGGCTGAAGACGGAAAAAAAATGTCCAAGAGTTTTGGCAATGTTATCAATCCCGATGAAATAGTGAAGCAATTTGGGGCTGATACTCTAAGGATGTATGAAATGTTTATGGGCCCGTTTGATCAAATGATTAGCTGGAATACGCAAGGCGTTATTGGTCTTTCTAGGTTTTTGAACCGCATTTGGCAACTCAAGGAAAAAGTAAAAATTGATAAAAAAGTTTTATGTCCGGCAGAATGCGAGGTGCTTCTTCACAAGAGCATTGAAAAGATTTCTGAAGATTTGGATGGCATGAAATTCAATACAGCAGTATCCCAGTTGATGATTTTGTCCAATAATTTTGAAACGTACGAAAAACTTCCCATTTCTATTTATGAAACATTCTTGAAGCTTTTGGCTCCATTTGTTCCGCACATTGCCGAAGAATTATGGCAACAGCTCGGCCATAAAAATAGCATTCATTTGGAAAATTGGCCCGAGTATAATCCGCGATTGATAAAAGAAAATAAATTTGACCTTGTAATTCAGATTAACGGTAAATTTCGGGACAAAGTTTCGGTTCCCCAAGAAATCACCGAAAAAGAAGCCAGAGCAATAGCCGTTTCTCAAGAAAAAATTAAGAATTGGTTAAAAGACAAAAAGGTGATAAAAACAATTTTTGTTCCGGAGAAACTTATCAATTTTGTAATTGAACAATAAATATGATGCCTAAATTTATCGGCATAATTCTTTTGGCGGGGGCAATTTTATTAATTTCAATTATTGGGAAAACCGCGCCCGGCAATCCGACAACCAGCAAACCGAGCGAAACAGCCGCGCCGCGAACAAATATTCAATATCCGTCTTCAGGCGACGGAACCGCGATATCTAATCCTTCAAAATCAGAAGCCACTCCGCTTTCGCAGAGAGTTTACATCGGCTCCGCTAATTTATTTAATTATCCTAAAGAATATTTTCGTATTACCCTTTATAGCCGTCTCAAGGAAGGGGAGACGGTTGACATTACCGGCTGGAAAATTAAAAGCAACAAAAGCGAAATCGTTATCCCCCAAGCCGTGGAAATTTATAATCCCGACGGTTCCGCCCAAGCTGGCAATGTCATTCTCAAATCAGGCAATTACGCGGAGTTGTATAGCTTAACAAGCCCTTTAAACAGAAACCTGCGTCTAAACAAATGCGTTGGACATTTGGGAGAAATTTATAATTTTCAGCCAATTTATTTACCTCAAAATTGTCCTACTTTTTCTAGTTCGGAAATTAGGCAACTTTCCGGCCAATGCCAATCTTACCTTTTATCGTTGTCTGCCTGTAAAACTCCGGATGTTAGTTTTTACAATAATTTATCGGGAACAGACGAAGGCAATGCCTGTCGCGCTTTTCTCCAAAACATCGGCTATGGCAGTTGTTTCCGCGATCATCGGCAAGACGCCGATTTTCTTTCCAATAATTGGATAATTTGGCTTGACTCGCAAACGCTTAATCTTGATTCTCGGCACGATTACCTGCGGCTTTATAACCAAAAAGGAATTTTGATGAGCGAATATAGTTATTAACTTTGAATTACGAAACAAAGCCGCCAACAGCCAAAGAATAAATTTTCTTCAACCCGCTCACGCTCCGACCGCGGTCGGAGCTGCGCTTCCGTTTGGGTTTCAGAAAATTCATTCTTTCGCTGTTTGCCAAAACGCGCGTTTCGTAATTCAAAGTTATTAAATTAACGAAATTTATTGTCTTTTTTCAGCGAGGGTTATTTTAACTTCCAGATTTTTTCCGTCTCTTAAAACTTTTAATTTGATAATTTCGCCCACCGTCAGATTTTCCAATAAATCCTGCATCGGTTTATCGCTGGTAATTTTTTCGCCGTTAACTTCCAAGAGAATGTCTTTTTCTTTAATGCCTGCCAAAGCAGCCGGGCTGTTGGGGGCGATGGCGTGTTCTTCGCTGGCAATTAAAGCGCCGTAATCAACCGGCAATTTAAGTTTTTCTTTAAGATTTTGGTCAATGCTTAAATAACGAATTCCCAAAAATGGCCGCCGAATTCGGCCGTATTTTTTAAGATCGTTAAGGGCTCTTTTAGCGGTGTTGATGGGAATAGCGAAGCCAATATTTTCCGCTCCAAAAACCACTGCCACATTAATGCCGATAACTTGACCGAAAATATTAACTAGCGGTCCGCCGGAATTGCCGGGATTAATGGCGGCATCGGTTTGAATTAAGCCCCGGAGTTCTTTGATGGAATTAGCATTGATATCGGTTTGAGCGGAAATAGAACGGCTTAATCCGGAGACGATCCCCGAGGAAACAGTATTTTTGAAAATTCCCAAAGTATTGCCAATAGCCATAACAGTTTGCCCTAATTCAACATTATCGGAATCGCCAAAAGCTAAGGGGGTCAAGTCGCCCGTCAGGGGATTGATTTGAAGAATCGCCACATCGTTAACTTGGTCTCGGGCTAAAATTTCCGCTTGGAATTTTTCATTATTATCGGTAATGACCGTGTATTCCGCGTCCGAATCGGCGATAACATGGCTGTTGGTGATGACTGTCCCTTTTTTATCAACGATAAAACCCGAACCGCCGCCGATTTTTACCATTCCTCGGCTGTCAACATTTTCTTCGGGCACATGAAACTCCGGGCTGAAACGCGGAAGTTCTTTGGCCAGCTCTTTTTCCAATTCTTGAAGTTTTTTTGAAATGACAATAGAAACCACCGCCGGCATCACTTTTTTAATCATTGTAATTAGGGGAGATTTTTCTTTTTTCATATTTTTATTATAGCATGGCGGAACGTAATAAATTTTCTTCGAAAATT
>JBBTUZ010000015.1:0-2540 GCA_038063495.1 Patescibacteria group bacterium
ATAGCAAACTTTCAAGTTTTTGTCAAGCCAGCCCATTTTACGACAGTTTTGGGGTATAATAACAAGCAAGATGGCCACTATTGAAAAACTCTTGGAGGATTATCTGAATTATCTGGAAATTGAAAAAAATCGGTCCCCTAAAACCCGGGTTAATTACGAGCATTATCTCAAAAATTTCATTAAATTCGGCGGCCTTAAAACCGAGAAAGACATTACCGCCGACCGGGTTCGGGATTTCCGCTTGTTTCTGGCCCGAACCAAAACTCCCCAAAACGAGATTCTCAAAAAAAATACCCAGGCCTATTACATCATCGCTCTGCGAAATTTTCTAAAGTATTTAATTAAGCGCGACTTTGATGTTTTGGCGCCGGATAAAATTGAACTGCCGAAAATCTCAACGCGTCAAATTGAAATTATTGATTATTCTGATTTGGAACGGCTTTTGAAAGCGCCGGAGGGCGAAAGCTTGCGAACCTTGCGAGACAAAGCCATTTTGGAAACTTTTTTTTCCACCGGTTTGCGGCTTTCCGAACTCTGCCAGCTTAACCGCCACCTGAACTTTGAACGAGGAGAAATCACGGTTCGCGGCAAGGGCGATAAATTAAGGGTGGTTTTTCTGGCCCCGGAAACTAAAAAAGCCATTAAAATTTATTTGGAGAAAAGAGCCGATGCCGAAGAGGCCTTGTTTATCAGCTTAACTAAAGCGGAAAAGCCCAAAGTCATCGGCCGGATTCTTCCGCGAACCGTCCAGAGATTGATTGATTATTATGCCCGCAAAGCCGGCATAGAAGAAAAAGTAACGCCCCATATGTTGCGGCATTGCTACGCCACTGACCTTTTGATAAACGGGGCCGACTTGCGTTCAGTTCAGGAACTGCTGGGCCACGCCAACGTCTCCACCACTCAAATGTATACCCACCTGACCAATAAAGAGCTTCGGGAAATCCACCAGGCCTTTCACGCCCGCCGGAGAAAATAAAAAGCCCCGATAAAAATCATCGGGGCTAAACTTTTTTCCTCCTTCCTTTAATGAATTAGTTAACTTGTTCCGGTTTAGCGCAAACCGGTTAACTTGTATTTCGTGATACAATGATCTTCCAGGAAGCCGGGCAATTCCTCAAGAGTTTTCTCGGGGACGCCAATCCTTAAAACCCCTGACGGACAATTCAGGTATCCGTTTAAAACAGTTTTCCTTTTCATGGCTTCCGGTTGAATTATTTCTAATACAACAACCGGCCCGAAAATGTTTTTACATTTTCTTTCACATCCTGTTTTGCTTGCGTTGCACATATTTTTCTCCTTTTTTGGTTATAATGATTTACAAATCTACGGTCCCGTGGCTTTCTTCTCCGCAAATTTGACCTCCTTTCTTGAATATTTTTTTATTCACTAATTCTTAAACTAACACGCTAATTTTCATCTCCTTTCTTTTGGGCAACCGCCGTTGATAAATCCTTTCAACAAATAAATTTATTTATTTTTTGAATAAAAATTTTAGAAGGGTAAATGAAATCGGGGAGGGAGCTAGGGAAAGTACCGGCGAGACTAGCCTGTGCGGGGCGTATTTTCCGGAAAACTTTCTCGGAGAATCTAATCCTAGCTCCTCCCAATAATTTATAGAGGAAAAATAAATATTTCAAAGAACAATACCTTATGATACACAAAGCGTTAAATTTGTCAAGCCGTGATAATACCACCGGATTTTAGACATCCGATGCCCCCCGATTACCTTCATAGTGTGGGCGCACCTGGGATCGAACCAGGAACCTTGGCCTTATAAGGACCCTGCTCCACCATTGAGCTATGCGCCCTTTCTCTTCAAAGCTAATGTTAGCAGATGGTCTAAGAGTTGGTCAAAGGAACAACCGACCACCGCCGCCGCTTTGGGGAAAAGCGATTCTTTGGTTAAGCCAGGCAGGGTGTTAACTTCCAAAACATAGATGCCGTCTTCGGCCACTATTATATCGGTTCGGGAATAATCGCGGCAACCCAAAGATTGATGAGCCAGCCGGGCCGCTTCTTGAATCGCTAAAGCAGTTTTCTCGTCAAATACTCCCGGACAAATTTCTTGGGTCGTGCCGTCGTATTTGCCTTGATAATCAAAAAAAGGCTTGCCTAAAGGCAGAACGATTTCTATCACCGGCAAAGCGAAATATTTTTCCCCTTGAAAATTTTCCAAAATGCCGCAAGTGACCTCCCGGCCTTTGATGTATTGCTCCACCAAAACCGAATTGTCATATTGAAACGCTTTGTCTAAAGCCGGATGAAATTCTTTTTCGTTATTAACCAAAGAAATGCCCACCGAGGAGCCGCGATTAGCCGGCTTCACCACCCAAGGCAAGCTGAAATTAGAATTTGGAATTTGTTCTAATGATGACTTTTCTATTTTTATCGCCGGAGAGACTTTTAAGCCGGCTCGACATAAAATTTGTCGCGAAGCCCATTTGTCCATCGCCAAAGCCGAAGCCGCGACACCGGAACCGGTATAAGGCAGGCCCTTCTTTTCTAAAACAGATTGAACCTGACCATCTTCGCCATAT
>JBBTUZ010000016.1:0-1342 GCA_038063495.1 Patescibacteria group bacterium
GGGCTGATTAACTCGGGGCGGCCAAGGGCCGCGATTGATCATGCCGGAAACGGCATCCCGGAAATAGGCCTTGGTTTCAATTTTAATCGCGCCGGCTACTTTAGTTTCTAAATTAGCCAAACCAGTGGTTTTTTGGGCCGACAAATAATAAGGAACAGTGGGCGAGTCAATTTCGGCTTCCGCTCTAAGCAGATAATTTTTGTCGCCCAGCCTTCTAATAGGAAACTGGTCTTTAAGCCGAATCTGAAAAGTCGCCAAACCCGTATCGCCAGCTGATAGAATCCGAAGCTCCGGCATATTGCTGGCGTTCCAAGTCAAGGTGTTGGTGATGGAATTAAAATTGGCCTTGGCTTGCAGGGTATTAAAGTCGTATAACGCTCCCGTCAATTTCACTTTCATGACCGCGTCGGCCAAACCAACGCCACTGTTGTTTTGATAAGAAACGGCATAAACCAATTGATCGCCCAATTGAGCGACATAGCCTTCTTGTTCGTTTAAAGAAACCGTTATTCCCAAAGGCGAAGGAGCAATCGCCAAGCTTCCTGATTTTTGATTCATCAAATAACGGCGGCCAAAAACATTCATCGCAAGCTTGGCGTCAAAATTAAAAACGGCTTTCCCCTGCCCGATTAACTGACCGCTGATAACAATATCGCCTTCGGAGTTCGGCGAAAGACTTTTTAATTCCCAGCTATTATTAACTTTGGCGGGTTTAGGGATAGCGGACTCAAAAGCAAAACTGGCGGGGTAATCAAGTTGAAGCTCCAAGCCCGAAAAATTTTCCTGGGAAATATTGCGATAATTAATTTTAATGTCAAATTTTTCACCGCTTAAAATCTGATCGGGCAAGGTCATATCCAAAAAAACTCCGGGCTCTTTTATTCTTAAATCAAAATCTCGGCGTTCTTCAAAACGCGCCTGACCGATACCGGACGCGCCATAAGAAATATAAGCCGTGAATCGTTTCAAGGTATTTTCATCTTTAGTTATCACTAAACGCAGAGGTTTCTGGGCTAAACTGCCGGTGCCGATGTCGCCTAAATCTTCGCTATAAATTCTTTGGTCTTCAGACGCCCCCAGAATAACCGCTCCGTCAGGCAAAGCAACGCTTAATTTAGCGTTTTTCAAAATATTTCGGGATTGATTGCTGAAATCAACCGTCAAGTCAAAAGGGACGCCTATATTAACTTCGGCCGGCCCGACGACATCCATCGTCAAACCGCGACTCTGAAGATACTGAAAAATAAAAAAACCGCTGCCGATTAACGCCGCAATCAAAGCGGTAATCGCCAGCCAAAAAAACCGCTGCGTCCATTTAGCGAAAGACGAATTGGAATTCATG
>JBBTUZ010000017.1:0-2077 GCA_038063495.1 Patescibacteria group bacterium
TAATATCTTTTTAGTTCCATCAGTGCTGGCATCATTAACAAAAATAATCTCTTTGTATTTATAGGATTGACTTATTAAAGATAAAACGCATTGCTCAATTATATTTTCTTCGTCTTTTACTGCCACCATACAACTCACAAATAAATCGCTTATTTTACCTGTTCTTTTTTCTTTTTCCAAAGCTGTCTCATAGGGGTCTTTGTATTTGGTAAAAGTTACAAAAAATGTGGTTAAAATAACAAAAGTTACTGTTGCACCATACAAATACAACAGAAAATTCTCAGATGTACCTAGAAACGCCTTGCCGGTGAAAATTAACAGCAAAGAAAAAACTATGAAATGAATTATTAATTTATGATTGTTGGAAAAACGCATAAACTTTTATTATTTTATCTCCCGATTCCTTTATAAACAATCCCCGCCTCAATAAACTTTTCTTTTTGCAGGCAATTGCGGCCGTCAATGACGACTTTGACGGCCTCTGCTTCTTTGAGAGAGCCCATTCTTTTAATCTGCCCGGAAATTATTGAGCTATAAAACTCATAAGCTATCTCTAAACTTTTTTTCTTCAAGCCCTCCGACAACTCTAGGAATATTTTTCCGAGGCCGACAACTGCTATTGTTTTATTGCTTTGATTTTCCATAAATTCGGATCGCTTTGGCATAATAAAGCCCCCTTAGTGGAAATTCTATATCTTCTACCATATTATATTATCAGTGTCAAGCCAAAAGTCAAATCCGAAACGAGTGGGCAAAAATTTCCTCCCCTTGAACCCCTCCATTTTTGCCCACGAGGCAACAGCCAGGATTTTGCTGGAAATGAGTCCGAACTTTTTGGTATAATGACCATACGACAGTGCTTTCGCCGCGCCTGACCTGTCCGCCGAAATTTTAATGAAAGCGGAGCGTTCCGCAAAAAAATGTCTGAAAAAATTACTATCAACCCTCAAATTGAAGAAAGCTGGAAAGATGCCCTTTCTGATGAATTCGGCGCGGAGTATATGAAGGAACTGAAGAAAAAACTAGTGGAAGAAATGGAACAAGGCGTTGTTTTATATCCGCCAGCCAAACAGATTTTCAACGCTTTCAATCTCACCCCTTTTGATAAAGTAAGGGTTGTTATTCTCGGCCAGGATCCGTATCACGGCCGCGGCCAGGCGCACGGACTTTCTTTTTCCGTGCCCGACGGCGTTAAACCGCCGCCGTCGCTGTTAAATATTTTTAAAGAAATAGAAAACGACTTGGGCGTAAAAATGCCCAAAATCGGCAATTTGGAAGGCTGGGCCAGGCAAGGCGTTTTACTGCTTAACGCCATTTTAACCGTGCGCGCTGACATTCCGGCTTCGCATCGCAATATCGGCTGGGAAAAGTTGACCGATGCCGCCATTAAAGCGTTGTCAGATAAAAGAGAACGCGTAGTCTTTTTGTTGTGGGGAAAGTTCGCCCAAGAAAAAGAAAAACTGATAAACACGGAAAAACACTTCGTTCTCAAATCAGTTCACCCCTCTCCTTATTCCGCCAACGCCGGTTTCTTCGGCTGCAAACATTTTTCCAAAGCCAACGAATATCTGTCCAAAGCTGGCCAAGCGCCGATTGATTGGACGAATATTAAATAGAAAATTAACCGTGGATTTTGTGGTCGTTATACGCGGAGTTCGCGGCCACGGCTCCCATAGCGGCGGCAGCGATGTCTTGTTTAAATGATCCGAAGTGATCAACAACATCTCCAGCGGCAAATACGCCGTCAATGTTTGTTCGCATCATATTGTCAACTTTAATATAGCCGCGCTCGCCAAGTTCCACACCAAGAGATTCGGCAAGCGAAACATTGGGCGTCGCGCCGATTTCCACAAATAAGCCATCAACAATAAGCTCTGCTGAATCTTTATGCGGCCGCGAGAGAATTAATTTTTCTAATTTATTCTTGCCAATAATGCCTTTGACTTCGGTTTCAAAAATAATTTCCACTTTATCTTTTAATTTTTGCAGATAATCTAAATTAATTGGTTCGGCTGTAATTTCTTGGCGGCGCGCGATAAGAAATATTTTTTTCGCGTATTCTGCCGCGAGAATAGCT
>JBBTUZ010000018.1:0-3632 GCA_038063495.1 Patescibacteria group bacterium
AGGGAACGCAGCACCGGATTTTCGGGAATAAACCCTACAAAATGCGCCGGATTTTACCAGATGGCGGAGAGAAGATTTATCCAATGCCGTCTGGGTGGGAAACCTTAACTGGCGTTGAACCGGTTGGGCGCGTGCGCCTGATAGGAGAGGAGGAAGACACGGTGGTAAAAATAATAAAAGTAAAATAATTTTTTTGCTTTTATTATTAAAAACCCCGCTGGATATTTATTATCTAACGGGGTTTCTTTATTTTGATTTAGACGATTTTTGAATTTAATTTAAGAACCAATCAATTGCCGAACGATGAATTCCACGCCTTTGGCAATCAAACCGACGCCAATCGCCACTGCCGCGTAAATTAACTTGTTTTGGGCTTCGGCCACCTTTTCCGGTTCTCCGGCGCTGCCTAAATAACTGAAGGCCGCCAACATAATAAAGAATACGGCAATCACCAAAAGGATAGTAAAAATCCAATTGATAAGGGTATTAAGAATGCGAAGAATGTCTTCAAACCGAGTTACCGGTGTCGGTGGTGTTTGAACATTGGTTTGAGCCAAGGCCAAAATTGGCAGGCTGATTAAAGAAATCAATAAAATAGTTTTTAGTTGTTTGTTTTTCATATTTTTTGTTTTTTATTCCTCGACCTTTTTAGATTTTTTATTTCGCGCCCAAAAGTTGCTTAATAATCAAAGTAATCCCTTTGGATACTAAAATTATAGCATAACCGACAACTGTCCAGAGAATCATTTGTTTGGCGCTTTTCAGATTTTCGGGATTGTCCCCGGCGGTTAAAATTTTGAAAGCGGCCAGGAGAATCATTAAAGTGGCGATTGGCGCCGCGATAACAATCAAATAGCCCGTCACTCTGTCAATGATTTCGGCAAAAGTGCTTGTAGTCCCTAAAGGATTGGGAAGAGTAAAGGTTTCTCCGTCACCGGTTTCAAATCTTTGCCGGGTTTTTTCCTGCGCCAAAACTTCACTTATCCCGATTATTATGTTTAAAAGTTTTATTAAAAAATAATCCATAAATTAAACCTTACATTGAATTTCGTCCCATGGCCAGTCTATTTTTCCGGTCATTAAATGAAAAAAAGTATTGATAATCACCCAAGAGCAGGCAAGAATGACTATGCCGATAATTGCCGACCAAATAATGCCTTGGCTTTCTTTAATTTTTGCCGGATTGCCGCTGCCGAGCATCATCATTATACCGCCGTAGACAATAAAAGCGATAGCTAGGACAGAAGAAATTTCCATTAAAAATTTCAAGACATTTTGCCCTAACTGAAAGAGGTGGCAAAAAGAGCAGGGGTTGCCTTCTTCGCCGCAGGGCACCAAGCCGGCGGCTGAAGCAGTAGAAAATAGAAAATAAAAAGTAGAAAGTAGAATTAAACAGAAAATAAAAAGTAGAAAGTAGAAAGTAGAATGAAGTTTTTCCCCTGGGATTTTTTGTTTCTGGCTATTTATTTGTTTCATAATTCTATTTTCTAGATTCTATTTTCTACTTTCTCATCATTAGCTGGCTAACTTCGGCTTCAGCTTGGTCAAGGGCGGTTTCAGCTGACTGCCGACCGTTTATTACCGATTCTATCATATCTGAAAAGATAGTTTCAATTTTATTGTCGTTAATCTGCGGCCAGGATTTGGCGGTCAAAATTTGTTTGGCGAAAATACCTATCTCCGGATCATTGGAATATTCGTTAATCAAAAATCTTAAAGCCGGCGGTTTTTTGGTTTCTTGAAGATAGGCTCTGGCGTTATTTTGATTGGTTGTCAGAAGCAGAATAAAATCCCAAACCAAATCGGAATACGGGCTTTTGTTGGAGACCGTGTAGCCCCAATAATTGGCGTAATTGACCGCTTTGGCCGGATTGTTTTGAGGAATTGGCGCCACTCCTAAATTTAAAAGAGGATTCTTGGCTTTTAGATTAGGCAGTTGATAGGCGTAATTGAAGATCATCGCGCTGGAACTTTCGGCGAAAGAATCAAGAGAATAATGGAGGGCTTCGTTCCAAGTGTAATCAAAATTTATCGGGTTGGCGAAGCGGGTATAAAATTCCAAAGCGTTTAATCCCGGGGAAAAACCGCCGGTCAAGGTTTGAGCAAAAGTAGCTCGCGTGAAATCTTGGTCAGTCATTTGAGCGCCGGCTTGAAGCATTAAAAGACTCAAAAGGTCGGTTGCCCGGTTAACGCTTTTTTCGGAACCGCCGATGGCCGCCGCGGCCCGGCTGATTTTCCCGGTGTTATCTAGAATTCTTAATTTGGGAACAATATTCTGGAATTCCAGCCAAGTAGCCGGCGCCAGGGCTATTCCGCTTTGGTCAAAAATATCTTTATTATAGATAAGCGCCAGTGTGTCAATTGAAAGAGGCAAGGCGTAAATGACATCGTTGGCGGTAAAATCCGTTTTCACCACTTTCGGGAAAAGCTGGTCGCCGTAAACGGCGATATTTAATTTTTCGGAAGGCAAAGGGGAAATCTTGTCGTAATGTTTGGGCAGCCAAGAGTTGTGGATCATAAAAATATCCGGCCCCTGGCCCGCCGCCAAGGCGTTAATCAATTCGTTTTCGTAAGATTGAGGATCAAATTGGCGGTAATTTATGCTTACCCCTTGATGAATATTCTGGAATTGGTCAATGACGCTCTGGTAAATATCAGACTTGTCAAAAACTCCCCAAAATTCCAAATCGGCTTTTAAACGCTGTTTGGCTCCCGGCCGCAATCCCGGGATAACTCCGGCAAAAATAAGAATGAAAATCAAAACAATTGATCCGGCAACGCTTATAATGATTTTTTGATTGCGATTAAAATTGGTCATACGGTAATCATTCCCACTAATTTATCGCCGGGGTCAAGATTCATAATTTTTACTCCTTGGGTTGCTCGGCCCGCCAAACGGATGCTGTCAATTTTGGTTTTCAAAATTTGGCCTTTGGCGGAAATTGCCAGGACCTCTTCAGCTTCGTCAATGATTTGACTGGCGATAATCGGCCCTGTTTTGGCGGTGATTTTGGCGGTTTTGATGCCCGAACCGGCTCTGTTTTGAACCTTGTATTGAGTGAGCAGGGTTTGTTTGCCAAATCCTTTTTCCGTTATTACCAATAATTTTTGATTTTTAAGATTTGCTTTTTGACTTTCTTTAATCATATCAAGTCCACTGACAAAGTCTTGTTTTTTGACTCTAATTGCTTTTACCCCGCTGGCCGTTCGGCCCATAGACCGGACTTGTTTTTCCGGAAAGCGAATGGCCTGGCCCAAAGCGGTCGTTAAAATGATTTCGTCTTTGCCAGATGAAAGCTTGACCCATTTCAAAAGGTCGTCTTTTTTGAGCTTAATGACAATCAGGCCGTTGCGGCGGATATTGGCAAAATCACCGAGCGGCGTTTTTTTGATGAACCCTTGCCTGGTGGCCATCAAGAGAAACGCCGAACTGTCAGCTTCGGAATAGCTGATAATGGCGCTGATTTGTTCGTTGGGCGATAAGTCCAGAAAATTATAAATTGACTTGCCTTTGGCGGTTCGGCTGGCTTCCGGAATTTCGTAAGCCTTGGTTTGGAAAACTCGGCCGCGGTCCGTGAAAAACAAAACATTGTCATGGCTTTTGGTCGCTAAAATTTGAATAATAAAATCTT
>JBBTUZ010000018.1:3642-4711 GCA_038063495.1 Patescibacteria group bacterium
TTGCCACCCCGTTTTTGAGTTTTAAAATTATCGGGCGCCAGTCTTTTAATGTAATTGCCCTGGCTTAAGGTGATAATGGCGTCTTCTTGGGGGATAAGGTCTTCTTCGTGATATTCCTTGACCTCGGTGTTGATTATTTTAGTCCGCCGCGGTTCATTGAAATTAGTTTTTAATTCAGTTAGTTCGGTTTTGATAATTGAAAGAATTTCTTTGGGATTTTTCAGAATGAATTGAAGCTCGGCAATCAGCTTCTTTTTCTCTTTTAATTCGTCTTCCAGCTTTTGGCGTTCAAGGGCCGCCAGCGTTGAAAGTTTCATTTCCAAAATAGCGTTGGCCTGAAGATCGCTGAATTTAAATTTCTTTATTAAATTCTCGCGGGCGGTCTCTCGGTCTTTTGATTTTTTGATAGTGGCGATAACTTCGTCAATCGCGTCTAACGCTTTTACCAAACCGGTTAAAATATGAGCTCGTTCTTCGGCTTTCTTTAGTTCAAATTCGGTTCTTTTTTTAATAATTTCCTGGCGGTGTTTTATCCAGGCGCTCAGAATGTCTTTTAAAGACATTACCCGCGGTTGAATGCCGTTAACCAAGGCCAGCATATTCAAATGAAAATCTTTTTGGAGGTCGGTGTGTTTGTAAAGAAAATTTAAAACTTTTTGGGGGTTGGAATCGTTTTTTAATTCAATAACAATTCTTAATCCTTCCCTGTCGCTTTCATCGCGGATGTCTCTAATGCCTTCAATTTTTTTATCTTGAACCAATTCGGCCATTTTAATAATGAGCTCGGATTTGTTTACTTGGTAAGGAATTTCGGTAATGACGATGTCGTATTGTTTTTCGCGGCGTTCATGGATTTCAGCGGCCGCTTGCATCGTGACCGAGCCTTTGCCCAAGGCATAGGTCTCGGCCATAGATTTATTGTAAATATAACCGCCGGTGGGAAAATCCGGACCCGGCACGAATTTTATTAAATCTTTGATTTCGGCCTGGGGGTTGTCAATTAAATAAGTGGCGGCTTCGGCTATTTCTCCAAAATTGTGCGGCGGGATATTGGTCGTCATACCCACGG
>JBBTUZ010000019.1:0-5326 GCA_038063495.1 Patescibacteria group bacterium
ATAAGCGGCAATTTCGGGGGAATTGGCGCTGAAATTGCTATCCGCAACAGCCAATTGATGATCGTGGCTCCTCTCAAAGACACTCCAGCTGAACGCGCCGGTTTAAAGAGCGGAGACAAAATATTAAAAATCAATGACACCTCTAGCGATACTCTAACCGCGGTTGAGGAAGCGGTAAAATTAATTAGGGGACCGAAAGGGACGACAGTCGTTTTGGCGATTTCAAGAGAGGGTTGGGAATCGTCCAAAGATTTTTCTATCGTCCGAGACACCATATCCGTTCCCACCCTTGACTGGGAAATGAAGTCCGATAAAATCGCCTATATTCATCTTTATGGTTTCAACGAAAATGCTCCTTTGGCTTTTTATAGAGCGGCGCTTCCGGCTATTTTAAGCGGGGCTCGAGGAATAGTTTTAGACCTTCGCAACAATCCCGGCGGTTATCTTGAGGTGGCGGTTGATCTTGCCGGTTGGTTTTTAAAAAACGGCGATGTGGTGGTTAGGGAAGAATTTAGCTCCGATAAACAAGATGTCATCAAAGCCAATGGCAATAGCGCTTTAGCTGATTTACCGACGGTGATTTTGGTAAATCAAGGTTCGGCTTCGGCTTCTGAAATTTTAGCTGGCGCTTTAAGAGATAATCGTCAGATTAAAATAATCGGCGAAACCACTTTTGGCAAAGGAACGGTTCAAGAAATTAAAAAATTCAGCGATGGTTCCGAAATGAAAGTTTCGGTGGCTCAATGGCTTTTGCCTAACGGCGACACGATTGACAAGAAAGGAATAACGCCGGATATTGAGATTAAATTGACCGAGGACGATGTTAAAGCCAAGCGCGATCCGCAACTGGACAAAGCTTTAGAGATTTTAAGAGCCGAGATTAATAAATAATCTTATGAAAATAATATTGCTGGACAACATTAAAGGGTTAGGAGGAAAATTTGAGATTAAAGAAGTTAAGAGCGGGTATGCCAATAACTTTTTGTTGCCTCGGAATTTAGCCAAAGTGGCGACTGAAACCAATCTCAAAATCCTGACTCGGCAAAAAGCGGCCTTGGAACTTCAGGACAAAGAACTCATTGAACAGCTTAAAAAAATCGCCAATCAGCTTAAAGATGTTATTTTGGATTTTTCTCTTAAAACAGGAGAAAATGAGCAGGTTTTCGGTTCGGTCAGCGCCTTAGAAATAAAAAAAGCCCTTGAAGCTTTGGACTACAAAAATTTTGAAATATTTTTGGAAAAACCGATAAAAGAATTAGGAGAACGCTTGGTGGAAATTGATTTAGGAAAGGGGATTAAATCTAAAATCAAGATTAAAGTACGCTGACAATCTTAACGGAACGCTTCGTGCCGTCAAACCGCGTGCGTCTTTTCTGGGTAAATTTAACCAATCCTTCTTTCAAAGAGTAAAGAGTGTCGTCGTTCGCCCGACGGACATTAAAGCCGGGAAAATAATGAGTGCCTCGTTGGCGGATAAGAACATCGCCGATTTTCACCATTTCACCGTCGGTTCGTTTGATGCCCAAGCGTTGGGCCGCCGAATCTCTTCCTAATTTTGTTGAGCCTTTTGCTTTAGCGTGAGCCATAAAAGTAATCGCGAATATGCGAATTTTAAACAAAATATACGAATACAAAAATGCTTTAACAAAATCGTAGCAGAGGAATTATTCGTATATTTGTCTTTCATTAGTATATTAGGGAATACTCCAATATGTCAAGTTTTCAAAATTTCATTCAAGAAAACAAAAGAAACATCTTAATAGCTTTCTTGTCGTTTTTAATAGTCTCATTGAGCTTTGGTCTAGGCTACCTTTTGGCTCGGGAAACTAATCAAACGCCGATTATTATTGAAAAATGCGCCGATTTTGTTTCCGAGCCATAAGCGAAAATAATCCCAAAACTTTTCTGTAGCCAGCTTGGAATTCACAGGCAAATCAAACTTGTCCGAGAAAATATCCCGCAGGCGCTGAAAGATTGGTTTCGCCGCAGGCGAATTTCAGCGCCGAGGGAAAAGAAAATTTTGCCGCTGGAGCAAAATTATTCTGGTTTTCGAGGGCAAGTTTGGTTTGTCTAAACACAAAAAGATTTTAGAGATACCCAACCTGCTTCAACCAATAATCATTTTCCCATTCCCAGAGTTTTTTGGCGCCCAAAAATGCTTTGAAATCTTCCTCCCAATAGGGGAATTCTTTTAATTCAATGTTGCCTTTGAGCTCCGACCATCGGTGTTCGCAGTTTTTCGCTTTCGCGCTGGTGCTGCCATTTATCCAGGGCAGTTTTATTTTTTCTCGGCCACCTTTTTGACGCAGGGTGGCGCCGCATTCAAGGCAATCTTTGATTTGGTCAATTCTCAAAATCCAGCGCGTTTGAATATTTTTATGCTCATTTTGAACGGCCGCCATATAAGCCGCGGTCTGGAGATTATAATCGCGGTAAATCGCTTGGGAAGTTTTGATGTCCAAGACCCCGAATTTGCCGTCAATAAGAGCTAGGGCGTCAAGGGTGCCGGCGTAGCGTTCATCAAAATGAACGATTTGTTTTTCCACGAATTGTTCGTCAACCTGAATGTTTTTCTCTTCTCGTAATTTCAAAAAAGCCTCAACGGCCGGAGCAATATTTGGGTCAATGACGGGGGATTGGCCAATGAGGATTTGCTCAATAGTTTCGTGCATCAGGGTGCCCTCGCTGGCTGATTGTTTTTTAATCGCTTCCCCTTCGCTAAAATTATTCATTTCGGCGTAAAAACGATAAAGCGCCGGCTTGGCCTTGATGTCAATAATTTTAGTGACGCGAGGGTACCACGCGCCGTCAATTTCATAGCCGCTTAAACTTTTAAAATGTTCCAGATTGGAATAGTACATAAGTATCCATCTATGAATTACGAAATAAAGCCGCCAACAGCAAAAGAATAAATTTTCTTCAACCCGCTCACGCTCCGACCGCTGTCGGAGCTGCGCTTCCGTTTGGGTTTCAGAAAATTCATTCTTTCGCTGTTTGTCAAAACGCGCGTTTCGTAATTCAAGGTATCCATGTATTTTAACAGGGGAATAGGGATTTTCAAGGATTATATCTGTCGCACATTAACTATTTTGCGTCATTTAAGTTTAAATTATTTCACAAAAGATAGCCCTATCTTAATTAAATTGGCGATTCCCTGAAAAATCCAAACAAAAAACTCCCCTGTTTTTTTAACTATGAAAACTATGTCCAGCCCGATATGATTCTTCAGCCAATTATTTATGTTCTCCAGCCCATTGGTTAGCCACCGAAAACTGTTTCCTATTTCTTCGCCTGATTCGGGAATGCCTTTCGCTACGCGGTTGAAAAACGGCAATTTGGAAAAATCAATATTTATATTATTAAATGCCCTGAAAAGTCCGGTTAAGGGTTGCGGAATAAAATTTTGGATTTTTTCCGGAGTTGGCATTTCGGCTAAAGAAATTTCAGTGGCCGATAAAATAATCATTAAAATCGGAATTAATAAAAATAATATTTTAAATTTCATGCTTTTATTATTATGACTGATTTATTGTCCGTCTGAAAGCCCCGCGATATAGTCAAGCGGGTTCATGGTTGCTCCGTAGGGCTGGGGACCGCAGTGAGCGCTATTTTTTATTTCCGGAGACAATAATTTATCTCCGGCGCTGTAGATGTTAGCGTAGACGGTGAAATGAAGATGGGGGCCGGTTGAAAGCCCGGTGTTGCCGGTATAGCCAATCACGTCTCCCCTATTTACCAGGTCGCCGATTTTTACGGCTGATAAAGAAAGATGAGAATATAATGTTGAGAGATTATTTTCATGTTTAATAACAATAAATTTTCCGTAAGAACCTCCATATTTTTTTCGGCCATACCAAACGGGCGGACAATATGAATCGGTGTTTCCCGACGCTAGCACGCGACCATTTTCCGCCGCGAAAATAGGCGTTCCCAGAGGCGCTCCAATATCAATGCCGTTATGAAATTTACTGCTGTAAGTTGATTGAGCAAACTGCGTTGCCCCGTAGCCTTGGGTTAATTTTTGAGCCAAATTCAATTTAAGAGGTATCGCTAAAACTCCGGGTCGGGGTGTCGGCAAAGCCGTTGGGTCAATTTTTTTTCGCAATTCGGCTTCAATTTCTTCAATTTCCGTATTAATTTCAGCTTGTTGTTTTTCCAATCCTTCAATCCTTTGTTGGAAGATTTTTTCTTGCTTCTTATTTAGCGTTAAAAGAGTTTGGCGTTCGGTTTTTTGCTCTTCAACTATCAGTTTTCTATTTCGCAAATTATAATTTTCCGATTCTTGCTTTTGCTTGCTCGTAGAAATTTCACTAAATTTTTGCGAACGCTCTTCGTGAAGACGCCGCAGGCTGGCTACTTCCAAAGTTAAACCGTTATTAAAATCAAGGAGTTCTTGCGTTTCAAAGACGCTTTCGGCAAGACTCTTGTTTTTTAATAAAATTATCAGCAAATTTTCGCTTTCTTTCTCCCAAAGCTCCCTTAATAATTTAACAATCGCTTCTTTTTTGAGACCCGATTCGTCTTCAATGTTTTTAATTTCGTATTCTAAAGATTCAATTTCTAAACCAAGCTTTTCAATATTAATTCGGCTTGATTTTATTGTTAAATTTAATTGACTGATTTGATATTCGTTTTTTTTAAGATCCTTTTGCAGGGTGCGGCTTTCTTTGTCCAGTTCATTAAGATTGTTCAAGATTTGCTGACGCTCGGTTTCAATCTGCTGAAGTTCGGCGCTTTTTTGACTAATTTCGTTTTTAAGCTCTTGAGAAGTGGCGGCGTGAACGGCGGAAATTAGAAAATAGGAAATAGAAAGTAGAAAAACAAAAAAAACCAAGTTAATAATAACCCCGGGCTTTGAAAATAGATTTGATTGAAGCTTGATTTTATTCATTGAGTTTCCGAATGGCAATTTCAATTCTTTTCAGTGTCTCTTTCTCCCCTAAAACTTTCATAATTTCAAAAGGGCCCGGCGAAGCAACTTGGCCGGAAAGAGCCGCCCGCAACGGCCAAAGAACTTTTCCTCGGCCTCGATTTTCGGCTAAAGCCATAATCTCGTTCTCGGCTTCGGCAAAATTTTTCACCAGCAGGAAAACCGACTGAAGATTCTCAAGGGTGTTTTCTTTGGAAGTCTTATCCCAAATTAAAAGCTTGGCTGGGTAATCTGGTAATTCAAAAAAGAAACCGACCAATCTTGAAAAATCGGTTAATCTTTTGATTCTTTCTTTCTCAATTTCCACTATTTTGATTAAAAATTCCCTATCTTTTGACCATTCTTGGGGAATAAAATTTTCTAAACGGCTCGCCAATTCGTCCGATTTCAATTTCA
>JBBTUZ010000020.1:0-3395 GCA_038063495.1 Patescibacteria group bacterium
CGATAACTTTTGCCTGTTCCAACAATAAACCCCAAGTGCCCATTAGTTATAACTCTGGGTATGGTGTCAGACATCATATTAAAATCCAAAGTATCAAGAGCGGTATTCTGTCTTTCAAATCTAATAACATCTCCCTTCACCTGCAATTTATTAGTCGGCCCCGTCGTCCCGATGCCGACTTTACCAGTAGAATCAATATACAGAGAACTGGCCGGAGCTCCGGAACCGACACCGATGATGCCGCCGCCGGTAGTGGGATTGCCAACAGGGTTATTAAAAGCCGTAACCATAACGGCAGTCGCTACTCCGATAGTTAAAACTAAAAAGAAATAATAGATTTTTTTCATAATTTTTATTTATTAAAAGTATTATAGCATTTCTTATTCAAAGTATTATAGCATTTCTTATTCCTGGTGTATCTCTTTAGAAAATTTATTTAATTTTTCTTTGAGTAGGGGATTGGCGTTTAATTTCGGGTCGTTTTGGATAATTTCCAAAGCGGCTTGGCGGCTGGTTTTGAGCAAATCGGGATTTTGAACGGCTTTCATTGCCAAATCCGGCATTCCGGCTTGGCTTTGGCCGAGAAATTCTCCCGGCCCCCGGATTGTCAAATCTTTTTCCGCCAATTCCAAGCCATTTTTAGCTTCAACGACTGATTTTAATCGTTCTTGGGTAGTTTTGGCCAGGGAATCGGTGAAAAGAAAACAAAACGATTGATGACTGCCCCGGCCCACCCGGCCCCGAAACTGATAAAGCTGGGCCAAGCCAAAACGCTCCGCTCCTTCAATCATCATTATCGCGGCGTTGGGAATGTCAACGCCTACTTCCACGACCGAAGTGGAAACCAAAATATCAATTTTTCCGTCTTTAAAGCCATTCATTATTAATTCTTTTTCTTTCGCTTTCATTTTTCCGTGGAGCATCGCTATATTTAAATCCGGGAAAATTTTGGTTTTTAATTTTTCATATTCCTCTTTAACGGCTTTTATTTCTAAATTCTGAAACGCCTGATTTCGCCAAGACGAGCCGGCTTTTTCCTGGTCTTCCAAAGACGGCATTTCAATTCTGGGGCAAATTACGAACACCTGCCGGCCTTTTTTAACTTGGCCCCTGATAAAAGCATAGGCTTTGTCCCGATTGGTCGGCGCTACGACTTTGGTAATAATGGCTTTTCTGTCTTTGGGCAATTCGGTAATTCCCGATAAATCAAGGTCGCCAAAAATACTTAAAGATAAAGTGCGCGGAATTGGCGTAGCCGACATTGATAAAAAATGGGGGATTAGCTTGTTGTTTTTCAAAAGTTTTGCCCGCTGTTTAACGCCGAAACGGTGTTGTTCGTCAATAATCACTAAAACCAAATCTCTGAAGTTAACGCCTTTTTGTATCAAAGCGTGGGTGCCGATAATAATTTTAATTTCCCCCAAAGCAATTTTTTTCAAAAGTTCGCTTTTTTTGATTTCAGTTTCCAGGCTATCGCCATAAAAAACTTTTGACTTGCCGGAAGTAATTAAAGCCAGCCCTTTTTCAAAATCAGGAAAAAATTTAATAAATGTCTGGTAATGCTGATTAGCCAAGATTTCAGTCGGAGCCATAAAAACGCTCTGCTTGTTTTCTTTAGCGGTCGTTAAAGCCGCCAGGGCGGCGACAATGGTTTTCCCGGAACCGACATCGCCTTGAAGCAGGCGATTCATCGGATGCGGTTTTTGAAGGTCTTGTAAAATATCCCAAAGAGATTGTTTCTGGGAGAAAGTAAGCTCAAAAGGCAAATGTTTAAGCGCCTCTTTCAGCCATTCAAGATCTGTTTTTAAAGGAACCGCTTTTTTCCGATTCAGTTCAAGGCGTTGTTGAATATTAAAAAGCTGAAGGCAGAAAAGGTCTTCAAAAGCAAAACGTTTTTTAGCCGCTTGGGCTTCTTCCAGGGATTCAGGGAAATGAATCTGGCAAATCGCGGAATTAATTTCCGGCAGATTATTTTTTTGAAGCGCCGAAAGTGGCAAAATTTCCGGTATTTTTTCTAAATTTTGAAGAATAGGCTGAACAAGATAACGGATCCCCTTGGAAGTCAAACCCCTGGTTTCCGGATAAATCGGTACCAAACGGCCGGTGTGTTTTGTCTGGCCAATTTCTTCTTCGTTATTGTTTAAAATTTCATAGACTGGATTGGAAAGATAAAATTTATTTTTAGAAACAGAAACTTTGCCGGCAAAACTAACCAGTTTGCCCTCATGAAGAACATTTTTTAAATAGGGCTGGTTAAACCAAATCGCCCGAATACTACCGGTTTCGTCGCTGATTAACGCTTCCACTATAAACATTCTATTCTGCCAACTGCGACGCAGAGAAATGCTGGCGATGGTCCCTTGAATAGTCGCCTGCTGTCCGACTTGAAGTTCGGCGATCTTATAAATTTGAGAAAAATCCTCATAGCGAAAAGGAAAGTGCCAAAGCAAATCGCCGACGGTCTTAATGTTTAATTTTTTAAGACGGTCTAAAAATTTCGGCCCGATGCCGGTAATTTCGGAAAGGGGAGTCGCGAGAATTAACATAAATGTCCGCCCACCAGGAATCGAACCTGGAACCGTCTCCTTAAGAGGGAGCTGCTCTGCCAATTGAGCTATGGGCGGCTTAATTTGATTATAATAAATATTTCAGATTTTCCTAATCTATGAGCACCTGTCCAATTTTCTATAATTACTAAATTTTCATAACTACTATTATTTCCGAACGATCGTTCAAAAATAATAGTAATTGGGAATTTGAGGTTTTGCGG
This sequence comes from Patescibacteria group bacterium, assembly GCA_038063495.1. Taxonomy (GTDB): domain Bacteria; phylum Patescibacteriota; class Minisyncoccia; order UBA6257; family MFKM01; genus MFKM01. The sequence goes on from JBBTUZ010000020.1 coordinate 2,771, forward strand.
GAAATTTGATATTATTAAAACTATGAAAATTTATATCACTCGTCAAATTCCGGAAGCCGGAATTAAAAAGCTGAAAGATAAAGGATACGAGATAGTCGTCAATCCTCTGGATAAAGTTTTGAATAAAGAAGAATTAATAACTGCTTTAAAAGATCAAAATTTTGACGCGGTTTTGTGCCTTTTGACCGATAAAATTGACGACGATGTTTTAGCGGCGGCAGGGCCTCAAGTGAAAATCTTTGCTAATTACGCCGTCGGCGTTGACAACATTGACATTCAAGCCGCCCAAAAGCGGGGGATAATGATTTCCAATACGCCGGGCGTTTTGACCGAAACCGTGGCTGAATTTACCGTCGGTTTGATTTTCGCTATCACCAAAAGAATTGTGGAAGCCGATGATTTTATCAGAAAAGGAAAATTTGTTGGTTGGGCGCCGATGTTGTTTTTGGGCTCGGACCTCAAAGGGAAAACCCTCGGGATAATCGGGCTGGGAAGAATCGGAGTTGAAGTCGCCCGTAGAATGCGCGACGGTTTTGATATGAAAATTATTTATTTTGACACCAAACGCAATGAAGAGCTGGAAAAAATTTATCATTTGGAATACGCCGATTTGGAAACTCTGCTA
>JBBTUZ010000021.1:0-5001 GCA_038063495.1 Patescibacteria group bacterium
GGCTTTCGCCCGCCGCTTTTCAAGAGCGGTGCCATACCATTAGGCGAACCCTCCAATTGTTGAAATTAGATATTTATTATTTATCTATTATAATAGAGAGAACCAGAGATTGAAAGGCGGATTTATTATTTGTATAATTTCTCTGTCCCCTTGTAGTTCAATGGAAAGAACATCCCCGTCCTAAGGGGGTGATGAGGGTTCGATTCCTTCCAAGGGGATGAAATAGAGGGCGTTTAGCTCAGTGGTAGAGCGTTTCATTGACATTGAAAAGGTCGGAGGTCCAATCCCTCCAACGCCCACAGTATTGCACATTGATAGTTTCTAAGGTACAATAAAAGAATGGATAGAACAAATTTGAAAGAGGAGGTAATAAAGTTAAGAAAACAAGGCAAGACATATTCGGAAATTAAAAAAAATTTTAGAATTAATACCCCAAAAAGCACTTTATGTCATTGGTGTAAAAATGTTAAATTATCAAAAGAATCACAAAATAGAATTCAAAAAATAATTTTTAATAATAGGGAAAAAGCGAGGGCTACCGCATTAGCTGTGAATAAAGCAAAAAGAGAAGAATACTTAAAATCCATATTTCAACGGAATGGGCATCTGAAAATGATGCTAAAAAATAAAGATATTGCCAAAGTGGTTCTTTCAATTCTTTATTTATGCGAGGGATCAAAGAGCTTAGAGAGAGGTTCAGTAATGTTTGGCAATTCAGACCCGTTTATTATAAATTTGTTTTTATATTTATTGCGACGGTGCTACAATATTTATGAGCGTAAATTCAGATGTACGCTTCAAGGCAGAGCCGACCAAGATGTCAAAAAACTGGAAAAATTTTGGTCAAAAATTACGAATATTCCCTTGTCGCAATTTTATAAAGCCAGAATTGATTCTCGTACTATAGGGAAAAAGTCTAAAAATTTAAATTATAAAGGAGTTTGCAGAATAGATTATTTTTCCGCCGAGATATCTATCGAATTAATGCAAATTTCTAAAATAATTCATAAAGGGCCTATAGCTTAGTGGTAAAGCGCGTGCATGGCATGCACGAAATCGGGGTCCGATTCCCCGTGGGTCCACCATTTCAGATTTGCCGAAGAAGTTGCCTCGGGGCTTCGCCCCTCGCTTCGGCGGGCAGAAAAGAACTCGCCGACCTTCTTTAATTTAAGCGGGATACATATGTACCTTGAATTACGAAATAAAGTCGCCAACAGCGAAAGAATAAATTTTCTTCAACCCGCTCACGCTCCGACCGCGGTCGGATCTGCGCTTCTGTTTGGGTTCCTGCCTGCCGGCAGGCAGGTCAGAAAATTCATTCTTTCGCTGTTGGCCGAAACGATACGCTTTGCAAGCACATAGTGGCAGTTGCCGTTTGAGCGGTAACTGACGGCAAGCCGCGTAGCGACGAGGATAAGCGGCTGATAACGCAGGTGACTTGCAGTGGCCGCTTGGGAGAATTTAGCAAAGAAGAATTATCCGCAATCAAAAAAGAAATTACTGACGCGATGAAATATATCAAGCCGTACAATGGCCCTTCTCGGATTTGGTTTTCTTACCAAAATTCTCTTTCGGAGGGTTGCCATCGTTTATCAAAGATTATTTCCGAATTGCCGGTAAGCGAGCAAACAGCGAAACTTCTTGTTGATATGCTTTTGCGGCTTGATAAGAAATTATGCATGGGCGGCGTTGATGATTCTGACGGCACGGTTGGTGGATTTATGGAGGAGACCGTTCGAATGCTCAAAGAATACGCAAAACTTGATTCTTCTTGCGCAAAAGCTTTTAATGCGCTTAAAGATAGAGAAACTTGCTTTGGCTGGGAGGAATCGCTTTTGGAATTTATCAAAAATTGATACAATGATGTTGTCAATTGATATCATGTTATTATGAAAGAAAAATTTATGCTTAAATCCGTCCAATTAAAACTGTCGAAAATAAAATATGGCGGAGATTCTATTGGTGACGATATTCGTGTGGAAATTGAAATACTCGGAAAATTTTTGCGCATTGACAAAAGAATTAAGGCCGGCACAGCTACGGAAATAAATCAAGAAATGAGCAGGATTGAAACCGATCGAGAATCATTTTATGCCGAGATTTCAATTACCGTCATTGAAAAGGATTTACTGTTTAATGATGTCGGTAGTACAAGGGGTAGTGTAAAAGTTAATACTGCCGTTATCAAACCGCAACAATTTGTTTTTGAAGTCCACGTAAAAGAGAGTCGTTCGATATTGAGAAAATTCTGGGGAAAGAAAATCGCCGATTTTGAAATAACATTGGAAGCTACCATAACAGATGTAATGCGGTATATTCCTAATGACGACGAAGGGAAGGGTTGGCTTAAAGTAAGGATTGAAAGCAACAAATCCATAGAATCTCTGCCCGCCTTTTTAAAGATAAGGTCGGAATACAGCGATAATAAACGAGAGTACTTTACTCCTTTGGAAGGCACGCATCGTGACAAGCTAGTATCCGCCAAATTACAGCGTGACGGTTCATCAAACTTACTATCCGGTGTTCAGCATAAGCCAGTGGCGCGCGCTTTCTATTCCATATCAAAAAAGACCCTCACCCTAAACGGCAAGGTATACGCGACGGTTGATTATAAAAACGCGCTTTGGGAAAAGGGATTATACGACATTGAGATTCCAGATTATCCTCATTCTGGCGGAGCAAGGTACGAGGAAGATGCGCCCAGAGCTAAAACATGGTTTAAAATTGGACACAGCGGCGAAAGGTATTTGCATACCGGCGGTCGGTCTCTCGGATGCATAACCGTTATCGAAACAGCTCGCTGGATTGAAATTTATAACGCCTTAATCAAAGCGCGCAAGGGCGACTTTATGAGCGTCGGCGAGCTTGAGGTAATTGATTGAGTATGGGACGATATCTTCCGCACAGAATAAAAATCTTACTTATCCTTCTGATGGCTGTATTTCTGTCCATTGGCGTGGTCATATGGCAAAAATATCCTTTTGGAGTTATACAATACAAAACCATTGCTCTTGGTGGGCGGGCCGCACAAGGTCCTGGCACTCCGACGGTTTGGGCTCCCCCTTATCGCACCGTACCGGAATCTCTTTTTTATGTATATGTGATTGGCGACGAGCATATGTGTATTGGGTCAGATTGCGGTATCGGAGGATATTTTGTTGAGTGCCTTGGCGGGTGGCTCGCCGGGGAGAAAATCATAACAGAAGAGTTTGATTATGGGTTGCGCGATGCGGGAGTAGATATGGAAAAACAAACTATTATCACGATTGCGGACAAAGAAGCCAAAATCGTGGGTATCTACCCCGGCGCCCGCATCAGAAATCTCCCGTATATTATGCGCAACCATCGCGATTTCGTTCCCGAAGATGACTTTAAGCGCTGTTCGGATTTAATGCCTCGGCGGTGGAAATAAACCCCGTTAGAGATCATCCGCATTGTAAACGCGGCCAGTGAATTATTGAAGTAATAACAAACAAAATAACCAGCACGGAAACATTTACCAAGAAATTGAAAAATCAAATCTTCATTCCTACTTTCGCAAAATCTATTACTGATATTAAAGCGAGTCTGTCTATCCTTGAAGAAATTATCGCCATTGGCTATGAGCCCTGTCTTATGCTTGTTATTAAAAACGGATTAAAAGGGCTGATAGAAAACGACAAAAAAGAGCAATATAAAAATCTCAAAACCCTAGTTGTTCAATATACAAAGAAACCAGTCATCGTGATGCTCTCTAATTTTCCCTTAGAAGAAATTGATTTTTTAGAGAATAGCGACAAAACGATTAAGCATATTAAAGCTGGTATTGATTTTGCCTCTGAATTGCCTATCGGTGGGAGGAAGATTGTTGCTTTTCATATTAATACTTGGATATCTCAAGAAGAATTCCACGCGACACAAGAGAAAGAGTGGTTAAGTAGATTTGATAAAGCGATTATGCCCTCCCTCTTAAAAATATCGGAATATTCAAGGTCAAAAAACGTTGAGGTTAAAATAGAGACGGATCCCGTTCCAGTCTTTGGCGACATTGGCAATGACGATCCGAGTAAATACAGGGGAGTCCGACTCAACGAATTGCGAAACCCTTTTCTTTTGACGCATGGTTGGGGATTCGAAAAATTGCGTCAAGCCGGCTTAGGAATTTGTCTCGATTTTTGTCATAACAGAACAATTTATAAAACTATTCAACAAGGAGATCCTGATAAAGTTTTACTACCTTTCTTTTTGAAGAAACTTAAAGATGGTTCGCTCTTAGATGATTTGAATGATCTTCGGGCATCAGATATCGCTCATCTTAATGACGGTCTAGGCTTATATTCTAAGAGCGGCTCTACTTTTAAGGAGGGCGTAGCCCTGGGGGAGGGTGATATAGAAAATTTGGACGATAAAATTATATATCTCAATAAAATTAAAATTCCATTTGCGATAGAAGTATGGGATAGTGATTTTACTAACAGGTTAGAAACCAAGCGGTCGATTACGTATCTTTCAAGATTAAATTTTTAAACCCACGATGTCCCTAAAAATAAAAATTGAAGAAGATTTTAAGAATGCTTTGAGAAATCGGGAAGAGCTGACGCTTTCTGTTTTGCGGCTTCTCAAGGCCGCTATTTTGAACAAGGAGAAAGACAAGAGGTATAAAATTACTAAAACCGACCCGGCCTTCGCTAAAGCTTCGGCGGGCAAGGAAAAGATAAAAGAAGAAGAATTGGTTAAGCAAAGCGGTTTGATTGACGAGGAGATTGTTGATTTGATTTTTTCCGAAATAAAAAAAAGAAAAGAATCTATTATTTTGTATAAGCAGGGAAAAAGAGAAGAATTGGCCAAGAAAGAAGCGGAAGAGATTGAAATCTTAAAAAAGTATCTGCCGGAACAGATTTCCGAAGCAGAAATTGAAAATCTGGCCAAAGAAACGATAAAAAACACTCAGGCAAAATCTATTTCGGATATGGGGAAAGTGATGAAAGAACTGATGCCGAAACTTAAAGGCAAAGCCGAACC
>JBBTUZ010000022.1:0-6278 GCA_038063495.1 Patescibacteria group bacterium
ACATAAGTATTTATCTCTTGCGTATGAATATTATCTTTTGATAAAAATGAAATCTCTGACACCACAACTCCTCTTATTTTTTCGTCGGGAATTTCTACAAAAGTGTAAAGGTATTGCTTCCCGTCAATATCTTTTAGAGCGTATTTAATTTGATATTCAAAGATCTCTCCGCTATTAGTCGTTGCCACCATCGCGCCTTTGCCCTCGGAAGCAAAAACATAGTCAACTATCACTCCCCCTTCTCCTTTGTATCGCCAAGTCCCTGTTAATTCTTCTGCCGAAACGCTCTGGATTAAAATGACCATTAAAATCGCCAGCAACAATATCGCGTTTTTCATCTCACACCTCCTTATTTAATTTTCAAATAACACAATGATTCCTTTCCTTCTTAATGAGAATAGTATAATGTAATCTAAATTTTTTGTCAACCAAAATTAGGTATCCAGATTTCTGGCGCTGACGGTGGTTTGAAAATTAGTGGAGATGTTTTGGATAGTGGGAATATTGGGGCTGATATTTATGATAATCGTGATTTTTGGCGGATAACCGTCGCCGGCTAACTGGCCCTGTAAATAGAAATTTAATTTATTAATTCTCACATTAGTGGCGGTAAGGGGTTTAAAATCAGCTCCGTTTTCATTTCTTTCAATGATGTTTGTTGAACTGTTTAACCGATAGATGACTTGAATATTATTAGCATTGGAAAAATTCAAATCGTTGCCGGCCAAAGAAAAATTAGAGCCGGTGCGAATTTCTCTAGCTATTTGTTCAATGCTTAAATTGGCGTTATCGTTGGCGGCAATCAAGGCGACAATCGCCCTTTGCGTTCTTAAAGCGCGAATAAAACTGCCGCTGGCAATTACCGTAAAAACGATAAACAAAGACATCGCCACCAAAAGCTCCACCATCGTAAAACCGGTTTTAAATTTATTATGATTATTATTGAGTAACATAATTTATTTCAAAAATATCAGCGAAAGAACCGTTGCTTGCTCTGTCTTCGCCGTGTCCTTGCCCGTAAGCATAGGCTAAAATGTCTGTTACATTGGCAAGAGGGGTGGAATAAGTGATATTTCCCGTATCGTAGCTTATACTCCCATCGCCCGTGCCTCCTGAAAATTGGGAACCGGGCAAATAATACCAAACACCCGCCACCCTGTATTGAACATAAATATTATAATCGGCGCTTTTGTCATAATTCCCGCCGCAATGACCGCCCGCCCTCATTCTATATTGAATGGAATTTATAGTGGTTGGCGTGGCGAATGTGTGTTGGGCAGTCACTACCGAAGTATTGCCTTGCGCTCCCCCCGAATTGCCCATAAAAGTGGAAAAATCGCCATCAAAAGTAAGGGGGCCGCTTGAAACTCCCTGGTCAACGCCATTGTAAGTATTGGTATAAGTATGGGTGGTGCCGGGGCCGGGACCACCACTAGCTCCCCCTCTCCAGTTAAAAAAATGGTCTTCAAGATTCACCGAATAAGAGCCGCCGCGAATTTGCCAATTAACTTTAGAATTAACCTTGATTTCGTCAGGATTGCTATTTTCAATTTCAATAACCCGCCTAAAAAATGTCGGCTGACCGCTTTGGTAATTATAAGTGCTATTAGTTGAATCAAGCAACAAAAATCTATTCTCGTCCGGCTCCAGGCTTAAATCGGTGTAAGCCACTTCGTAAAAACCCGTGGCAATACCCTGATTCCAAGGTTGAGCCTGGATAATATTAGCGTCAATCAAATTTTTCGTTATTTCAATTCCTTCGGCTGCCAAATTGGAAGCGATATATTGGCTGGAAATCACATTGTTAAGACTAAGGGAGCGCGAAAGCAAGCCGATAATTCCCAGCAAACCAACGACTAAAATGCTAATAGCAATCCCCGATTCAATTAAAAGTTGTCCTTTTTTCATTGAGTGGTAATTTGACCGGCGTTATTAACCTTGACCTTTAAAGAAGCGTTTCCGTCTAAAGTTTCCAAAGTGATAGTCGCTTCAATTTTATTAGAATCATTGTCAATCAAGATTTTGGGATCGGGTGGAGTAAAAATAATATCGGTCAAGGTTGTTTCTCCAAATTTAATTCGGGAAGATAATTGATAATTTTCAAAAAGTTCTCCGCTGTCGGTATAGACATGGTCAGCATTTTGGCAGTCGGCCGCTAAATCGCGAAATATCAAAAAAGCGTTTTCCGTTTTGGAAAAATGCACTCCAAAAGCGCAGGATGGGCTGGAAGCATTAAACCTCTGGATGCTTAACGATTTGGCCATATTCAAGCTCGTAATCAACCTGGATTGGTCGCGGAATAAAATTATTTGGTTCTCGCCGGTTCGGCTGTAAAGAATCAGAAGAGAAGACAAAAGAATCATAATAGAAATAACTACTAATATTTCTATCATAGTAAACCCCATAGAACAACGGCAAGGAAAGGAATTTCCCTTCGCTACCGCTCGCTCACCCAGCGTGTTCGCTCGCTGGCTTTCGTCGCTCGCTCTTCCCGACTGTGGTCGGGAAACCATGCCCGCTCGCTCCTCGAGCCTCGCTTCAGGGAAATTCCTTTCCTTAGCCAGCTTGAAATCTAGAAGCAAACCAAACTTGTCTGAGAAAATATCCCGCAGGCCGAAGCGGGCAGGGTTTCGCCGAAGGCGAAGAGCGAGGCCGAGGGAAAAGAACCTTTTTCCGCGCTGGGGAAAAAGGATTCTGGTTTTCGAGGGCAAGTTTGGTTTGCTTAAAGCCTTCATAGTCCCATCAGCGAGAAATACCCGTTAATAATTTGATAGCCAAAAAATATCGTCAGCGCGACTCCGATAACTAAAAATGGCGCTAAGGGCAAAAAATCTTTTTTTGTTTTTTTATGGTTAATCATCAAAATAAATCCGGTTAAACCCCCTATTAAAAAAGAAAGCATAAGAGCTACGACAATATCCGGCCAGCCCAAAAGCCAGCCCAAAGCAAAACCCAGTTTAATATCGCCTCCTCCCAGTGTTTTTCCCTTGCCTAGAAAAAATATTAATCCGAAAAAAACGCTAGAAGCTAAAGCCGCGAATAAATGATTAAACCAAACATTTTCCGGCCAACCAAAAAGCAACGCGTAATGACCAAGGAAAGATTGGTCAAAAAAATTAAGATTGGGGATTTGCGATTGTAAAATAATAAACGCGAAACCAAGAAACACCAGCAACCAAATTAATTCGTCGGGGATAAGAAAATGGCGAAAATCAATTACGGAAATCAAAAGAAAAATCAATAAAGCCAAAATCCAAACAAGGGAAAGAATGTAGGATTTAGGATACAGAATATAAGGGACGAAAACGAAAATCAACCCGCTCAACAATTCCACGAGCGGATATTGCCAGGAAAGTTTATGATCGCAAGAGCGGCATTTCCTCGATTGAATAAAAAAACTGACGAGTGGAATCAGCTCATACCAGCGGAGTGTTTTTTGACAATGGGGACAAGCGGAGCGGCCGTTAATCTTCTTCAAATCAAAAACTTGATTTTCGGGTTTGAAACGAAAAATAACCACATTTAAAAAACTGCCTACCGCTAAGCCAAGAATAAATAAAATCGTAAATGCCATAATTATTGACCGAGCATATAAACTAAGTGTATATGCTCGGCTACGCGAAGCTCTTTATAACAAAACGCAGTAAGACGGATCGGCGCAATCCAGAGAATAGACAGTGCCGTCAACATCATCATTGAGAGCGGGATTGCCGGTGTCTTCCATAGTCGCTTTTAAAACATAACTTTGGTTGTCGCCGGAAACGCCGTATTGGTATGTTCGACTAGAACCCAAGGGGTCGCTGGAGATCGTAGTTACCCCGATGCCGGCTCCGGTTAAAGAAGTTTTAAGACTCGCCCAAGTGTCCGCTCCGCTGATAACAGGATAAGCGTTGTTCTTGGTGTAATAAAGTTCTAAAGCAAGCTGGGTTTCCCTAAGATCGGCAATCCGCCGGGCGTCGCGTCCTCTCGCCCTAAATCCACCCAAACCAACCAACACCACCGAAGCTAACAGACCGATAATAGCCACTACGATTAAAAGCTCAATTAAGGTAAAACCTTTTTTATTTTGTATCATTTTTTTAAATTCATAATTCATTTTTTGTTCGACCTTATTATTTTAAAATAACTGCGCCAAATTGTAAATCGGCAATAAAATAGAAGCAAATAATAAACCGACAAAAACGCCAACAACAATAATCAAAGCCGGTTGAATCAATTCTACCAGATTAGCCACTAAATTATCAATCTCGCGAGTGTAATAAGTAGAAATTCTGGATAACAATTCTTCAAGCCGACCGGTCGCTTCTCCTACGGCCACCAACTGACAAACTAAAGCCGGAAAAGCGCCTGATTTTTCCAGGGCTTCGGAAATGAGCTCGCCGGCCCGGACTTTTTCCGCGGCTTCATGGAGAATATCTTTGTAAACCACATTATCAATAGTATGGCTGGCGATTTCAATGGCTTGGGTTATCGGAATACCGCCTTTTATCAAAATACTGGTTGCCTCCGCGAAACGAGCGATGATAACTCCCCGAAAAAGTTTGCCAAAGACCGGCAATTTGATTGATATTTCATCGTAAATAATTTTCCCTTCAGCTGTTCTGAAATAATCAATCAACAAAAAAACAAAAAGACCCAAAATCGCGAGAATCGCCCACCACCATTCAGATGAAAAAATACCAAGACTGATTAAAAACTGGGTAAAAAACGGCAAACTTACTCCGGATTCCTCAAAAATAGGAGCAATTTGAGGCAAAACCAAAGTAATCATCAAACCGGCCACTATTACAAACAGAGTTATAACTACGGCTGGATAAATCATGGCGTTGCGAACCCGCGAGATTAACCCCGATTCTTTTTCTAAATAGTCGGCCAAAAAATCCATTACCGATTCAATGCGGCCGGTGACTTCAGCCGAACGAACCATATTTATAAAAAATTCAGAAAAAACACGGGGATGCCGTTCTAATGATTGGGAAAGAGAAAGACCGGCGTCAATGCTTGAGACGAGTTCGTTTATTGTTTCTTTTAAAGCGAGGTTTTGGGTTTGGTTGTATAAAGTTTTAAGACTGCTTGAGAGAGGAATTTTAGCCGAAAGAAGAGTCGCGAATTGACGGCTGAAAATCATCAAGTCGTTTCCTTTGATTCGCCGGAAAAACTGCAAAAAACGCTCCGTTAATTTGGCTTCTTTTAAAACTTCTAAACTTAAAATATAAAGATCGTGGCCGGTGAGAATATTAAGAGCCGTTTCCCGGCTCACGGCTTCCACGCTTCCCGCCTGCAATTCTCCGCTTTTAGTTCTGGCTTGATAAGAGTATTTCATAAATTAGCCATTGGTTGTTAGTCGTTAGCCACTAGTGGCTAACTTACTAGTCGCTAACTCCTCTCCAGCAATATCCTTAATTCTGACGGATTTAAAGAGTAAGTTTCAGCGTTTTCCAAAGAAATTTCTTTCTTTTTAACCAGATTAACCAAAGAACGGTTGAGCGAAAGCATGCCTTCTTGCAAAGAAGTTTCTATGACTAAATCTATCTGGAAAACTTTTCGTTCCCTGATTAAGTTGCGAATGGCCGGGTTGGCTAACATTATTTCACAAGCCGGAACGCGGCCGCCGTCAATTCTCGGAATCAATCGCTCGGAAATAATACCAACCAGACTAGCTGACAATTGAGATGTTATTTGACCTTGTTGGTCGGCCGGAAAACTATCAATAATGCGGTCAATGGTTTGAGAAGCGGAGTTGGTGTGAAGGGTTGAAAAAACCAAATGGCCGGTTTCGGAAGCAGTCATCGCCGTGGCTATCGTTTCAGGGTCTCTCATTTCGCCGATCATAACGACATCGGGGTCTTGGCGTAAAATTGAACGAAGCCCCATATGGAAGTTGGCGATATCAGAGCCCAATTCTCGTTGAGAAATAATGGCCCGGTCCTGAACAAAAAGATATTCAATCGGGTCTTCAATGGTAATAATGTGGTCGGTGCGCTCGTGATTGATTTCATCAACAACAGCGGCGAGGGTGGTTGATTTGCCGTGGCCGGCCGGACCAACGATTAAAATAAAACCCTGATTTAATTTAGCAAAATCATGGAGAACCGGCGGCAATTTCAGCTCTTCAATGGTTTTAATTTGAGACGGAATCAACCGCAAAGCCGCGGCCATAAAACCCCGCTGAAAATAAACATTAACCCGAAATCTCGCTTTATCTTCAAAACTGTAGGACAAATCCAGCTGTCGTTCTTGGTAAAATATTTTTTTTTGTTCTTCGGTTAAAAGAGAAA
>JBBTUZ010000023.1:0-2446 GCA_038063495.1 Patescibacteria group bacterium
ATTTGTCTTTTATTTCGCCACTATAAACATTCAACGGGTCTGAAAAAATTACAATGCCGGTATGTGTTTTGGGGAATGATTATCGGATTTATCGGGGGGTGCACGGGTTATTTGCCATTTTTCCCTTATTTAAAAGTAATTCCTCCTTTTGGGGTGATTCTCGTTTCCGCCTGTATCTTTGGCGCCGCTTACGCCATTATTCGTTATCGCTTGATGGACATCCGTTTCGCTTTAGGCAAAACTCTGGTTTATTTTCTAACTTACGCCACTGCTATTTTGGCGGGTTTAGCCGCTTTTTACCTTGGCGATTTTTTCTTTAAACAATGGTTTTTTCTTTTACCTTTTCGTTTTTTGATTTTCATCCTGCTTTTTGCTTGGTTTTCTAGACTTTCCAAATTTTTTGAGAAACTCGGCGGTAGATATTTCTATTACACTGCTTATCAAGCCCGAAAAATATTTTCCCAGTTAGGTTTGGAATTGGCCCAAATTCTTAATTTTGGGCAATTGGAAAAAGTTGTTGTCCAGTCCATCAGCCAGGCTTTTCAAGCCAAGCCGGTCGATTTTTTGCCGATGGAAGAAATTCAAAAAAAGTATCATTTGTTAGTTCAGTATTTTTCCAAAACCCAGGAACTCTTGGTTGCTGAAGAAATATTTTCTCTTTCTAATCAATATCCCCAAGACAAGGAATTTCTTATTCAGACGGGGGAGCAAATGTTTCAAAACAACATTGAAATTTATCTGCCTCTCTTTTTTCAGCAGAAACTCATCGGTCTTATTTTGATAGGTAAAAAAAATAATGGCGAGGCTTATTCCCAAGAGGAAATAGATTTACTCGCCCAGTCTTCCTATCAGGTGGCCATTGTCCTTCAAAACACCCGGCTTTACGGCCAGTTAGAAGACCTGACCAAAAACCTCCAAAAAAAGGTGGACGAGCAAACCGTAGAAATTAGGAAAGCTTATGAAGTGGAAAAGAAAGCCCACGAGGAATTGAAGAAACTGGACGTGGCCAAAGACCAGTTTATTCTTATTACCCAGCATCACTTAAGAACGCCGTTAACCATTATGAAGGGATTTCTCGCGGTTATTCTCAAATCTAAAAATAAATTTGAACCCAAAGTGATTGACTATATTAAAAAAATCTCCGCCTCTACTGACAGATTGGCCCAAATAGTCAATGAATTTCTGGACATCGCTCAATTCCAAGTAGGCAAGGGTTTTCTCAAAATCAAAGCAGTCAATCTGTATGACCTTATTAAGGAGATCACCGACGAGCTTTCTTTGGAGATGAAAAAAAAGAAACTTTTTCTCAAAGTTTCTCCCGAACCTGAAAATTGGCCTCTTGTTTTGGTTGACTCCGAAAAATTCAAACCAGCCATTTTCAATATTATTGATAATGCGATAAAATATACCCAAGAAGGGGGAATCACTATTGTCGTGGAAAAACAGAATTCCAAAGTTCTTCTTTCTATCCAAGACACCGGTATCGGCCTTGAGCCTAACGAACTCAAACATCTTTTCGCCGATGTTTTTGAAAGAGGCGAAGAGGCCAAAAGAGCTTTTCCGGCCGGCAGGGGAATCGGTCTTTATGTCACCAATAGTATTATCAAAGCTCACGAAGGGAGAATTTGGGCGGAAAGCGAGGGCCGAAATAAAGGGACGAAGTTTTATTTAGAGCTGCCAAGCGAAATAAAATAAATTTCAGATTAAAATAGTCGCGATAAAATTTAAAAAAATAATGAAACCAAAAATTTTTATCATTGAAGACGAAGCCGGTATTATTGAATTATACAAATTAGCTTTCGAAGAAAATGGCCTGAAGTTGGAAGGCGTTATGACCGGCAACGCGGGTTTGGAAAAATTAAAAGTCTTCGCTAAGAAAAAAGCGCTCCGGCCCGATCTAATTCTCCTGGACCTTCTTTTGCCGGATATTTCCGGCGTAGAAATTCTTAAGGAATTTAAAAAAATGGATGAAATAAAAGACATTCCGTTAATCATTCTTACCAATTACGGCAGCGGGCAAATCCAACGCCTGACGGAAGACGAAAACTTAAAAGACATTCCTTATTTTATAAAGATAGAAATCACCCCTCAACAATTGGTGGAAATTGTAAAGAAAAAACTGAATATTCAATCTTAAAATGTACGATGTAATAACAATCGGAACTGCTACTCGGGATGGTTTTTTTGAAGGAATAAATTTCACAAACATCAAAGATGAGCGTTTTCGGGTTGGCGAAGGAATTTGCCTGCCTCTCGGCTCAAAAATTGAAGCTCCCAAAGTTACTTTTACCACCGGCGGCGTGGGCACGAACGCGGCAACGACTTTTAGCCGCCAAGGATTAAAAACGGCTGTTATTGCCAGGGTCGGCTCGAATGTTTCAGGCGCGGAAATAATCCGCGGTTTGCGTCAGGAAAAAATAGACACCGGTTTTATCCAGAAAGATTC
>JBBTUZ010000024.1:0-2120 GCA_038063495.1 Patescibacteria group bacterium
AGAAACTAAAGTAGCCGGCGCGATTAAAATTGAAACCAAGGCCTATTTCCGGGACGCCGTTTCCGGCATGATCAATCGCGGCCCTTGGCCGCCCCGAGTTAATCAGCCCACCCAATATACCGTTCATTGGCTTATTACTAATTACGCCACCGATGTTCGCAATGTTGAAGTAAGGGCGTTTTTGGAATCCGGGGTTAATTGGACAGCTCAAGTTAAGAGCAATACGGGTTCTTCGCCGGTTTATAACGACCGAGCCCAGGAAATTGTTTGGCTGATTAACGAAATTCCGGCTACTAAAGGAATCGTCAGCCAGCCATTGGAAGTCGTTTTTCAAATAGAAGCCACGCCTAATGTTGCTCAAGCGGGGAATTACCAGCCTCTAATTAAAGAAACTTCAATCACCGCTTTTGATAAATTTAGCGAGACTAGGCTTCAAAATCAGGCGGTCGGAGTTAGTTCGTCTTTGCCCGATGATTTGACAGTTAGCCAAATTAAAGGGATAGTGGAACAGTAATGCTTAATAATGTTTTTGGGTTTTATGTCTTATGACCAATGATTTATTAGATAAAATTGTGTCTTTGTGTAAACGCCGGGGATTTATTTTTCCTGGTTCGGAAATTTATGGTGGCTTGGCCAATTCTTGGGATTATGGGCCGCTCGGCGTTGAGCTGAAAAACAACATCAAACAACTTTGGTGGAAAAAATTCGTTCAAAGCCGCGATGACATGGTTGGCCTTGATACGGCCTTGATTATGAATCCGAAAGTTTGGGAAGCCAGCGGACACCTGAAAAATTTTACTGACCCATTGGTTGAATGTAAGAAATGCCATCGTCGATTCCCTGCCATCACGGGTGGGCTTGTTGATTTTAAAAAAATCAAAGAAGATGAATTTGAGAAATTTAACAAAGAAATAAAAAAGGGGAGAAAATATACGCCAGGCGAACGGAGGTGTATTGATTTTGATTGTGGAGGAGAATTAATGGAGCCAAAGCAGTTCAATCTTATGTTCTTGACATACATGGGGCCGACAAAGGATACTTCTTCGGTTGCTTATTTTCGTCCCGAAACCGCCCAGGGAATGTTCGTTGATTTTAAAAATATCTTGGACACGACTCGCGTGTCTTTGCCTTTCGGCGTCGCTCAAATCGGCAAAGCGTTTAGAAACGAAATCACGCCCGGCAATTTTATTTTTCGCACCCGGGAATTTGAGCAGATGGAGATTGAATATTTTATCCGCGAAAAAGATTGGGAGCAATCTTTTGAATACTGGAAAAAAGAGATGAGCGATTGGATTAAAGAATTGGGGGTGGATGCCAAAAAAGTCCACGAAGTGGAAATCCCCGAAGGCGAACGGGCGCATTATTCAAAAAGAACCGTTGATTTTGAATACGAATTCCCTTTCGGCCAGAAAGAGCTTTATGGCTTGGCTTATCGGACGGATTTTGATTTGAAAAATCACGAAAAATTTTCCGGTCAAAATTTGAAATATAAAGACCTTGAAACAGGAGAAGAATTTTGGCCTCATGTGATTGAGCCGACTTGGGGAGTGGACCGTTCGGCGCTGGTGGTTTTGCTTGAATCTTATGCTGAAGAAGAAAAGCGAATTGTTCTCAAACTTCCTTTCAAATTGGCGCCATACAAAGCGGCGGTTTTTCCGCTTTTGGCGAACAAGCCGGAATTAGTGGAAATGGCGCGGAAGATTTATGACGATTTAAGAAAAGATTTTATGGTCGTTTTTGACGGTCGCGGCAACATCGGCAAACGCTATTATTCGCAAGATGAAATCGGCACGCCGTTTTGCGTTACCGTTGATTTTGACAGTTTGGAAAAAGGCGATGTTACTATCAGAAACCGAGACACGATGAAACAGGAAAGAGTTAAGATTGAAAACATTAAAGAATTTTTAGAAAAAGAATTTACTAAATAATGACCCAAGATTTCAAAAAAATAGTTTTGGATAATGGTTTAAGAATATTATTGGTGCCCCAGCCACGGAGTTTGGCGACGACGGTTTTGGTTTTAACGGAGACCGGCTCCCTTTACGAATCAAAAGAAATTAGCGGCATTTCTCATTTTTTGGAGCATCTTTGTTTTAAAGGAACGAAAAACCGGCCCCATT
>JBBTUZ010000025.1:0-2628 GCA_038063495.1 Patescibacteria group bacterium
CCTGGGGCTGAAGAAGGTCCCAAGGGTTTGGCTGTTCGCCAATTAAAAGGGTACGTGAGCTGGGTTCAAACCGTCAATCAAAACTTATTTCTGTTAATAAGTTTGGCGGCCTCTGATAGTAATATCGGAGTGAAAAAATCGACTCATATCGGTGAAACCCAACCGCGCCTGCAACCTGGGCGCGAGGGCAATACCGAGGGAACCCCGATAAATATCGGGGCCCGTAGAGACTTTCTGACATAGTATGTGTCGGAGGAGTCGCCGTAAGGCGGCTAATACGTCGATACTCCATTTATTGGAGTGTGGTATAGTCCATACCGTTAGTAATAACGGACGTTTAGTAATAGTTTCTAGATTCTAAATTCTAGATTCTAAATTCTAGATTATGCGTGAGACAGGTTGGTCTCTATCTACTGTCAGCGTTGATACTTGAGGGAAGTCGGCTCTAGTACGAGAGGATCGAGCTGAACGAACCTCTGGCGTACCGGCTTTGGTACCAACTGAAACGCCGGGTAACTATGTTCGGACGGGATAAGCGTTGAAAGCATCTAAACGCGAAGCCCCTCCCAAGATTAAGTATCACTAAATAATTTATTATTTAGGTGGCCCCCAGAAGACTACTGGGTTGATAGGCTTTAGGTGTAAGCGCTGCAAGGCGTTTAGCCGAGAAGTACTAATAAGCCATCTTATTCTCTACCTCAAAAAGTTGTCTAAATTTTAAAAAAGTTTCCCCGGTGATTTAGTTTATGGCGCCATACCCGATCCCATTCCGAACTCGGAAGTAAAAGCCCTAAACGCTGATGATAGTCCTTCGGGGCGAAAGTAGGCTTTGCCGGGGATTTTTTATTATTCCAGCATCAATCCCTGTATCAAAACGGGGATTTTTTATATAATGAGGGTAGGGCAAGCAGAAAATTATTTCCGAATAATTTTAAACTTATGAAAAAACAATCAAAAAACAAAGCCGTAGCGATTTTTGAAGGCAAAAAAATCCGCCGTGTTTGGAATGACGAAAAGGAACTATGGTATTTTTCAGTGGTGGATGCTATTGCGGCGTTAACTAACAGTGTTAATCCGCGCGATTATTGGTTTAAGATGAAAATTAGAGTGAAAGAAGAAGATGGATTTGAACCGTCGACAATTTGTCGACAGTTGAAATTACTAGCCGAAGACGGAAAAATGCGCGAAACTGATTGCGCTGATACCGAAGGAATTTTTCGTATAATTCAGTCTATTCCGTCGCCAAAAGCCGAGCCGTTCAAGCTTTGGCTGGCACGGGTGGGTTATGAAAGGATTGAAGAGACTGAAGACCCCGAAAAAGCGATTCAGCGCGCGCTAGCAACTTATCTGAAAAAAGGATATTCCAAAAATTGGGTTGATTTACGATTAAAGAGTATTGAGATTAGAAAAGATTTAACCAATGAATGGAACGAACGGGGAGTGAAAACTAACAACGAATTTGCGATTTTAACCGATGACATTTCTTTTGCTTGGGCGGGCTTAAAAACCAAGGATTATAAAAAATACAAAGATTTAAAAAAGGAGAATTTGCGGGACAATATGACGAATTTGGAATTGGTTTTGAATATGTTGGCGGAGACGGCGACCGTTGAAATTTCCAAGAAACGCGAACCGGAAACGTTTCCGGAAAATCGGCAAGTGGCGCGCGAAGGCGGAAGCGTAGCCGGCAATGCTAGAAAAGAAATTGAACAAAAGACGGGCAAAAGAGTGATTAGCGGACTGAATTTTAAAGGCATTGAAGGCCAGAAAAAATTGAGCGAAAGAAAAAAGAGGAACTAAGTTTTTGGCTTTGCCGGGGATTTTTATTTAAAACAAAACCCCTAAGTATAGTTAACTATGCTTAGGGGTTTATAATTTTTGAAAAAGAAAAAAATAGGCCATTTATTTATTTAATAAATAGATGACCTAAATATTTAGGAGGGGTCGTATGGATCATAGTAATTCGGAAGATTCTCCGGATGCAAATATGCATTATAGAAAAACATATAAACAATGCTAATCGCCATACTTGTTCCTACGCCTGCTAAAATTCCCCAAAATAATGAAGAAAAATGAGAAACTCTTATTCCTGCCCAAACTCCTCCTCCAATAATAATTATAATTGCTATAATTATTTTACTTATTCTTAGAAACTCTTTTTCAGCGTTCTTATTGAAATTTTTCATTTTTATCCTCCTTATTATTGTTTTTAACAACCCATATTTAATTTACAATGTGCCGTTCCAGAACCATTCTGGAATAATCTAATACTAGCAGATTATTTAAATTTTGTCAATATTTCTGTATTTAAATCCCAATTCTTTCCCTAAAAAGCTTGACAAATCAAAAAAAGCATGCTATTATTTAGATAACAAAAGTTGATCTTTAACATAGAAATTAAACCTTAAAAAATAACAATGATAAGGAGGCAAATAATATGCGAAGCATTTATGATGCGGCGGTAGTTATGGAATCGGGATTTGGTCCGGATGGAGATATTTATGGCAATTCAAGATTAGAAACAGCCTTAGCTTGTATAAAGCAAAAGGAAGCCAAAAACCTCATTTTAACCGGCTCTTTGGGAACGACAAAAAACCTCCCCTCGTAGACTGGCGGAATGGGGCAATG
>JBBTUZ010000026.1:0-1837 GCA_038063495.1 Patescibacteria group bacterium
AAAAAAACAAAAATTCCGATTTTTATTTTGGGCGGAGGCACTAATTTGTTGGTCAACGATAAGGGCTACGAAGGATTAGTGTTAAAAATAAAAACTGCCAAATACAAGATAACAAACAAAACGATAACAACCGAAGCCGGTGTTAGTTTGGCTGAAATAGTGGGCGCTTCGCTGAAAGCCGGCCTGACCGGCCTTGATTGGGCTGTTGGAATTCCCGGCACTCTCGGCGGCGCCGTTTACGGCAATTGCGGAGCTTTCGGTTCTTCAATCTCAAAAACGATAAAAAACATCGTCGCCCTAAATACCGAAAATTTAAAAATAAAAAAATATTCCAACAAACAATGCCAATTCAGTTATCGCCGCAGTGTCTTTGAAGAGAACAAGGATATTATTCTTTCAATGGAATTGCGGTTGGAAAAAAATAAATCTAAAATAAATCTGGAAACGATTAAAGAATACCTGAAAAGAAGAAAAGAAAGAATATCAATTTATCCTTCGGCCGGAAGCATTTTTAAAAATATGAGATTCGAAAATCTTAATAAGAAAACTCAGAAATTAATTCCGGAAGAAAAAATAAAAGGCGGGATGTTGTCGGCGGGTTATCTTGTTGAAAGTTGCGGTTTAAAAGGAAAACGAATCGGCGGCGCGAAAATTTCCGAAAAACAGGCCAATATCATCGTTAATTTTAAAAAAGCTGAAGCTAAAGATGTTTCCGCCTTAATTGATTTAGCCAAAAAACAGGTCAAAAAAAAATTCGGGATTGCCTTGAAAGAAGAAATAATTATGATATAATTACAGAGTATGAAAATTAATATTAAAGCTTCTAATTTAGACCTAACGCCGGCCCTGAATGAATATTTGGAAGAAAAAATCGGCTCGCTGTCCAAGTTTTTAAAAAAATACGAAATGGAAGGAGAAGTCCTGGCTCAAGTTGAAGTCGCTAGAACCACCAAGCATCACCACCAGGGCGATGTCTTTCGAGCCGAAGTCAATTTAACATTGCCGAAAAAAGTTTTAAGAGGCGTCGCCGAAAAAGAAGATATTAGAACAGCCATTGACGAAGTTAAAAGCGAATTACAGCGGGAAATCATAAAATACAAAGGGCTTTCTCAGGATTTTCGAGCTGAAAGAAAAAAAAGAATTTAGGGTAAAATAATTTTAGTATGATAAAAAGTTTTTATGATAAAAAAATTGATAGAGAAACTCTTGGGCGGGAAAGGGGAATATAGAGATTTTATAACCGAAATTAACCGACTGGAATCGGAGCTGGAAAAATTAGGAGAGCAAGAATTAAAAGATAAAAGCAACGACTTAAAAAAAACAGTCCGGGAAAACGAACAAAAACTCAATGAGTTTGGTTTAATTTGTCTGGCTTTTGGCTTGGTCAGAGAAGCCGCCAAAAGAACCCTGAATCAGCGTCATTTTGATGTTCAATTGATAGGCGGTTTGGTTTTGCATCAAGGGAAAATTGCCGAAATGATGACGGGCGAAGGCAAAACCCTGGCCGCGACTCTGCCGGCTTATTTAAACGCCTTAAGCGGCCGCGGCGTCCACATTATTACGGTAAACGATTATTTAGCTCGCCGAGACGCGGTTTGGATGGGGCAGATATATAAAGCGCTTGGGCTTTCAATCGGCTGTCTTACTCATGAAGCCGCTTTTTTATATGACTCCGATTATGTTTCTAAAAATCAAGAAGCGCCTGAAATTGAAAACAAGCTAGACAAAGAAAGGGATGCCCTGGGCAGTTTCAAAATAGCGCAAGAATTTTTGCGACCGATTTCCAGGAAAGAAGCTTACCTCGCTGATATTATTTACGGCGCCAACCACGAATTCG
>JBBTUZ010000027.1:0-2056 GCA_038063495.1 Patescibacteria group bacterium
TAATTGAATTTGTCAAACTATCGTTGCTGGCTTGCATCCTTATGCCCAAGCCCAAGTCGCTTACGCCAAAAGTATTATGATTTATGGTTAAAGGACCACTCCCTCCTCGGGAACGAAAAAGATGAGAGGGATAACCTTCGTATGAGCTTTGGCCGGAGTCTTTCATATCCCAAGCCACATTGTTATTGAGAAAAACAGATTCTACGGGGCTGTCTTCTATCCACCACCCCGCGCCCTCCAAATTCAAAGCGATGTTGCCGTCATAATGCGTCTGCAACGCTCCATTGGGAGTGAAAAAACCTTTCATGCCTTCATAAACGTAAGTTGACGTATTTACTCCCGTATAATCTTTAGCGTCTATGGCAATATTATTTTGATAATACACGTACTGCTGATCGTAATTCGCAAAACAAGCTAAAGGCGCTTCTACGTTGGAATAATCCCAGCGGCAAACATTTCTTCTAAAAATAATGTGGTGAGAAGCGCCGGCGCCGGCGTTCACCTGAAAAGCATACCGGGAATTGCCGTACTTATAATTTTCTTCAAATAAAACGTAATTGCTGTTGGAAGCCAGAAATCCGGCGGCGCTTCCGCCATTGTCATCTGAAGAATTTTTTATGATTTTAATATGGTCGGCGTTTTCCAAATAAACTTTCACGCCCGAATAATTGCGGAAATGAATCCCCCTTACTTCCACATAAGAAACATTTCTGATATGGACAGGATAATCGCCTGAATCTGTTATTGTTGCTCCCCAGTCATTTTCAGCGCGAATCTTCGTGTAAGCGGAAGCGCTGCCGGAAGGCATGCTATAAATTCTATTGCTTGTTCCCGTATATGTTCCATCGCCTATCACAAGCTCGTCCCCGCCTAACATCTTGAGAATTCCGGCTCTTATTGTGCCGCAGGCTGTTGATTTTGAATTACAGGAGTTCGCGTCATTTCCGGTAACCCAGCCGGAACCGCAAGTGTTCGCGTTATTGCACGCGTAATAAGTCGCCGCCTCGGCAAAACCTTTTGGAAAAACAAAAATTGATAAAACAAAAATTACCGATATTAAAATAAATTTTTTGATCACTATTGCGAATTATAGCATTTCCAATAAATTACTCCTATTTAAACAGCGATAGAAATTGACAATAATACTATTTATCGGTATTTTAAAATTGCTGGCAAGTCAGATGATAGCTCTGTTAATCTCGCTTCGCGAGTAACAACGGGGAGGAAAGTCCGGACACCTAGCAACAGATAGCGGCTAACAGCCGTCAAGCGTAAGCTTAGAGGTGCGAACAGAGACGTTCCGGTTTGAAAAAATCGGAAAACCCTTCGGGGTTAATTCCCGACGAAAGTCGGGAGGTGCAACGGCTAAATCCTTATCGGGTGCAAAGTCGTACTCCGACATTATGTCGGAGGGTGCTGCTAGAGCCCCCAAGCAATTGAGGGCCCAGATAAATTATCATCAAATACAAAATCCGGCTTATGACTTGCCAGCTTTTTATTTTTAAAATAAACCGGCGCGGCTGTTTAATTCCCGATTAACCAGCAAATCCGCTTCTTTGTTTTCTTCCCGGGGAATCTGAACGAATCTCACCTCGGCGAAGTCCGACTTCAAATTCCAAATTTCAAAAAACAACGGCCGAAGGTCTTTGTCTTTAATTTTATATCGGCCGTTAAGCTGATTTATCAAAAGTTCGCTATCCGACCTGATTTCTATTTCTAAATTTTTGCTTTTTTCTTTGCCGACTAATTGCTTCGCTTTTTTCAAACCGAGAATAACCGCCAGATATTCAGCTTCGTTATTAGTAGCCTTGCCGATATATTCGCTGTATTCCTTTTTTTCGCCATTTTTAATGACCGCGCCGACAGCCGCCGGACCGGGATTATTTCTCGCTCCGCCGTCGCAATAAACAATTATTTTTTTGTCTTCAGTATTCATTTTTATTTAAAGTTTTTATGATATCTTTAATGGCTTTCAAGGCATCTTGTTTTGTTTCAAAATTAGCCCGTCCCACATATTGATGGCCGCCGCCCTGATATTTGTTTAAAAAATGACCTA
>JBBTUZ010000028.1:0-1268 GCA_038063495.1 Patescibacteria group bacterium
TCGGTTGGGGCACCGGAAGCTTATCTCAAGGACTAACTTATCTTCCCGGCGGCGTTGAATGGCTTGGTCGGGGACTTGTTCGGTCTGAAACCGGTTTCGGCAAGGTTGTTTTTGAAATGGGGATTTTCGGAATGATTATTTTTTATCTTTTTTGGAAATATTTATTTTATTTGATGACAAGAGAAATAAAGTTTTTGAAAAATTATAATTTAAGAAATCTTGGTTTGGGGATTTTTATTTTTTCATTTTTAATATTATTTTGGTTTACTTTCGTGCATTCCCAGGTATTGGGCGATGCTACCACTCTGGTGATTTTGTGGTTTTCCCTGGGAGTATTTTTCGGTTTGAAAAGGAGTAATCGCGAATATACGAATTCAAGACAAATATACGAATAATAAATGGAAAATAATAAAACTAATTTAATTTATCCGGAACTGAGTTATAAAATTATTGGCGTTGCCTTTGATATTTTCAACGACTTAGGATTCGGGCATAAAGAAATTTACTATCAGAGGGCATTTGCTAAGAAATTAGAAAAATTAGGTATAAGTTTTGAACGCGAAAAAAGATTTTCTATTTGTTATGAAGGTGATATTATTGGAACATACATATTGGACTTTTTAATTGATAACAAATTAGTAGTTGAATTGAAAGTTAGGCCAAAAATCGGCTACACTCACATTAAGCAAGTAGTCAGTTATCTAAGATCGGCGAATCTTAAGCTGGCTATAATTATTTACTTTACGAAAGAAGGCGTTAAATACAGAAGAATCATCAATGCGAATAGTAATTAGTATATTTGTTTAATATTCGTATATTAGCGATTACTCCCTATGAAAATCCTTTGCGTTGTTCCTGTCTATTTTCCAGCTTTTCAATACGGCGGCCCAATCGCCTCGGTTCATAATTTGAATAAGGCGTTGGTTGAAAAAGGAATTGAAGTGACGGTTTTCACCACCAATGCCGGCTTGGAAGGGAAGGTTTTAACTAATCTGGAGATTGATATCAACGGCGTTAAAGTGTTCTACTTTAATTTCTTTAAGATTTTTGAATTTTTAGGACCGACCGGTTGGCAATTTTCCTGGCCGCTGACGGTTGCTCTTAAAAATAAATTAAAAAATTTTGATTTAATTTATCTCTCGGCCGTCTGGAATTACCCGACGGCAATCGCCGCTCATTATTGCCGGAAATACAAGAAACCTTACATTGTTTCCGTCCGAGGGACGCTTTATCCTTTTACTATCAGGAAGAAAGCTTGGAAGAAATGG
>JBBTUZ010000029.1:0-2344 GCA_038063495.1 Patescibacteria group bacterium
CTCGGCAATCCCTGCCCGGCTGATATTTGTAATTACGGAACGCAAACCTTCCACCCCGCCGACACCAATCAAAACAACAAAATAGAAATGAGCGAGCTGATCGCTTTTATCGGAAGATGGAAATCGGGGCAGACAACATTGACGGACGTTATGTCGGCGCTCGGAAGATGGATGTCGGGGATATAATGTTAGTTTGCCGGAAATCGCGTATTAATTATTGAGATCGCGTCTTAATGATTATTTCCCGAATAACAACTCCGGCAACATTAAACGGCAGATCATTTTGAATTTGAGGTCGGTTGAGTTATCATATTGATATGAGAAACAAGCCTCAAATTCCCATTAGAGAATTAATCGCAATATTTAAAATTAATCCGGCAATCAAGCTGGTTTATTTTTTCGGTTCAAAAGCAATTGGTAAACAAGGACCGATGAGTGATTTTGATTTCGCGGTATATTTAGATGAAAATGATAAAAATAGAATAATTGACGACAGGCTTTCGTTGATGAATAAACTAAGTCGTCTTCTAAAAACCGATAAAATAGACATCGTTATACTGAACACGGTTCAAGGCACTGAATTGAAATACAATATTATCAGCCAAGGCAAACTGATTTACGAAAAACAGCCTTTCCGGGTAATTGTTGAGCCCAAGATTCTCAATGAATATTTTGATTTCCATTACTTATTAAGTAAATATAAATTGACAAAAGCTTAATTCAGTTTTTATGACCAATTTGGATATTGTTGAAAACAAAATCAGCTCCGTCAGGAAGTATCTCAAAATTTTAGAACGCCGCAAAATTATTTTTTGTTTTGCCATTTTGGGTTTTTTCTGTTTTGTTCAAATTTCTTTAGCTGCCAATAATCCCGTTTTATTTTTTTCTGATTTGATAGACGGCCCTAAGACAGGATGGAATGGCAGTCTTGCCAAGGGTGCCGCGGTGACCATCTGGGGAAATAATTTCGGCACTGCGCGTGGCTCTAGTTATGTAACCGTTGGAGGGGTGAATTTGGCCAATGATAACGATTATGCGGAGTGGGGTGTTACGGCAAATAATGCCAGAGGAATGGAAAGAATAACCTTTTGGCTTAATCCCAATATGGCTAACGGAACGGGAACGATCAATGTGACGGTCAACGGGATTACTTCCAATACCTTGCCATTTTATGTCAGGACTACGGGGAATATCCGTTTTGTTGATCATACGAATGAATTAAACACTAACAATGGTCAAACAAATACGACAGCGTGGAAGACATTGGGAAAGGCGAGGCAAAGCATAAGCGGGGGCGATATTGTTTACATCAGAGCGGGAACTTATGACGAAATAGACTCAAGCGATAAATTGCTTTTGCTTACCGGCGCAATTTCAGGAAGCGATAATAATTACACTGCGTTTGCAGGGTATCCGGCCGAAGTGGCGATTTTGAATCCGGTTACAAATATGTTAGGAAGAGCGATAGGCACTAACTATACCTATAACGGTTCGGTTCATCATATTGTTACGGCAAAGTTAAGGATACTTCCTTACATGGGAGCTTTTAACGCAAGCCAGCAGCCTTTAGGTTATTTCAGGATTGTGGCTTTAGATATAGATGGCCAAAACGGGGCTTATCCCGTTGCGTCTACATGGTCTGGCGCTATAGATTTTCATGACCAAAGCAACGGGACTGTATATGGCAGTAAATTGTATGGGTGGGGCAGGGATAAATTTGACCATTTTATTTATTTAGGGGAAGATACTTCATCTAATGACCTTCTTAATTATGATTTTGGATGGAATGAAATACACGATTTGGGGCCGGATGTTTCGGGGATATATATTCATCCGCAAGATACCGATGCGAATAATAAATACGCGGATAACATCAAAATACACGATAACCTGGCGTATAATTTAACTCACGCGGGAATTATGCTTAATTCCAGGTATGTTAATGTATACATATACAATAATTTATTGTATCGCTCCGGGCTAGCTTCTGCCGGAAGGGGAGCGCTGTATTTAAATGGCGTAAACACAACAAGAAATATATCAAATGTGAGAATATATAATAATACTATTCATAGTGGCGACGCTTCGGGACTATTGGTATTTTTAACCAGCGTCAACGCATCTTTTAGAAATAACATTTTTTATTCAGAAAATAATCAACCGTATTATTCTGATTCAAATTATAACGGTATACGCAGTTCGGATTATAATGTCTGGTATGGCCGTGGCGTAAGACCTGCCTGGGCAACGGGAATGAATGATTTAAATAACATAGACCCCCTGGTTGTGAGTCTTGCGGATCATGATTTTCATCTTTTAGCTTCCAGCCCGGCCAAGGATATGG
>JBBTUZ010000030.1:0-1769 GCA_038063495.1 Patescibacteria group bacterium
GCCGAAATTTTTTGGGAATCTTCAAAACCGCAATGCGCCATTATCGGTTGCGGGCCTTTGCTTTATAACGCCTTGTTAGCCGCCCGAGAATTGGCCGAAGAGGGAATTAACACCTTGGTTGTCAACAATCACACCATTAAACCGATGGATGAAAAAACAATAATTGAGGTTGCCAAAAAATGCCGGTCCATAGTTACTGTGGAAGAGCATCAAGTGGCCGGCGGTTTGGGCGGAGCCGTAGCGGAAATTTTAGCCAAACATTGCCCGACGCCGATGGCATTTATCGGGATGCAGGACACTTTTGGAGAATCTGGATCTCCGTCTCAATTGATTGAGAAATATGGAATGGGAATAAACGCCATCAAAGAAGCCGTCAGAAAAGTAATAAAAAAGCGATAAAAACTAATTTCTAGATAAGAAATCTTTTAATAGTATTTTTGAGAGCGGTTAAAAATGTTTGAGGCAGACTTTCCGATTTCACTAAATAAGATTCGGCGCCTAAATCAAAAGCTTTCTTTTTAGTTTCGGGATCATCAAGATTGGAGAAGACAATTATAGGAATATCTTTGAGCGAGGGATTGTTTTTAACTTTTTCTATAAAAGTCATTCCTCTTTCCGAGCTTAAAATATATTCGCCATTTAAAGGCAAGATGAGGTCTAAAATTACGATATCGGGCTTATTGGATTCAACCGCTTCTAATCCGGCGGTTAAATTAGCGGCGCTGGATATGTCGTATTGGAATTCTGTGTCTAAATCAAGCACCTCTGAAAAGAGCGATCTTAAAAGACTTTCATCTTCCACGAAAAGAATCTTTATTTTTTTTGTTTCGGTCATAGTTTTTATATTAAAAGGGTAATTTTATAATAAACTTCGCGCCTTGGTTTTGTCCGGCGCTTTCCGCTGAAATTTCGCCGTTAAGAGCATTGACAATTTCTTTCGCGAGATAAAGGCCCAAGGAACCGTGAAAGAACTTCGTAAAAAGCAGGGATTTTTCTTCAGCGGTAAAACCACTGCCAATACCTCTAATTTCAATACTAGCATATTTATTTTCTTTTTGCAAAAAAACGGTTATTCCTCCGGATTCAGTATATTTCTCGGCATTGTCTAAAAGCTTCCGGAAAACAAGCGTCAAGTAATGTTTATCGGAATTAATAATCAGCGAATCTTCATTGGCTTCTATTTTTAAATAAAGGCCTTTGTTTTCATAACTATCTTTAAAATTTTCGTTATAAACAGCTTCAATCAATTCTTTTAGTTGAACCGGCTCGGGATTGATTTTTAAATCTTCTTTCCCTTCCAAAGACAGCGCTAAAAAGACATCATTGATTAAAATATTTAATTTTTCCGCGCTGGCCATGGCTTTGTTAATCAGTTCTTTTTGCTTCGCGGCTGAAAATTTTTGATAATCATCGTTTTGCCAGAAACTCAAATAACCCTTGATTAATGTTACAGGGCCTTTCAACTGATGCCGTGCAATTTTTAGAAAGTCATTTTCCTTATCCATAATATTATTTTACTACATAACTTTGAATTACGAAATAAAGCCGCCAACAGCGAAAGAATAAATTTTCTTCAACCCGCTCACGCTCCGACCGCGGTCGGAGCTGCGCTTCCGTTTGGGTTTCAGAAAATTCATTCTTTCGCTGTTTACCAAAATGCGCGTTTCGTAATTCAAAATATTTTTATCTTTTCGCCCATTGCGGGGCGCGGCGAGCTTTTTTCAAGCCGAATTTTTTCCGCTCTACCATTCGCGGGTCTCTTCTTAAAT
>JBBTUZ010000031.1:0-2303 GCA_038063495.1 Patescibacteria group bacterium
TGAGCGGGTTGAGGAAAATTTATTCTTTCGCTGTTTGCAGCTTTATTTCGTAATTCAAAGTATATAAATATATGAAAAAACCTAACCAATAAATTTAGATGAAACCGCAAAATCTTAAAACAAAAATATTTTTAGACGGAGGAGATCCTCAAGAAACGCGAGATGTTATTAAGCTTTTAGGATTTTTGGACGGGCAGACCACCAATCCCACTTTGATTTCTAAAAATCCCGAAGCGCAAACAAAATTGGCCAGAGGCGAAAAATTTTCTAAAGAGGAAATATACGAATTTTACCGTAAAGTCGTCGTGGAAATTTCCGCTCTTATTCCGGAAGGATCGGTTTCAATTGAAGTCTACGCGGACTATTCAACGAAAATGCCCGAAATGCTTTCCTGGAGCAAAAAAATGTTTTCTTGGATTCCTAACGCCCATATAAAATTTCCAATAACTCAAGCGGGTTTAGAAGCGGCCGAGAAAGCTGTTAAAGAAGGAACGCTGGTAAATTTGACTCTTTGTTTTTCGCAAGAACAGGCGGCGGCTGTTTACGCGGCAACTTTGGGCGCTAAAAAGGGCCAGGTTTTTATTTCACCGTTTGTGGGGCGGCTTGACGACAGGAACGAAAACGGCATGGATTTGATAAAAAATATAATTGAAATGTACAAAAATGGAGACGGACATGTTGAAGTTTTAACAGCCAGCGTCAGAAATCTAGACCATTTTTTTTACGCGCTACAGCTTGGTTCGGATATTATTACCGCTCCATCAAAAATTTTTAAAGAATGGGTTGAAAAAAATATGTTTTTGCCGGATAATGATTTTATCTATAATAGCGGAAGCTTTAAATCTATTCCTTGTCGGGAAATCAGTTTAAATAAAAAATGGCAAGAATATGACATTCACCACGAACTGACGGATGTCGGAGTCAATAAATTTGCCGAGGATTGGAACAAATTGATTAGATAATGTAAAAATATGGGAATAAAAGAAGCGATAAAAAATTTTAATAAGCAATTTGAGTATGAACTAAAAATTGAAAATGGGGGAGAATTGAGGCATTTTGATAAATTTATCGTGGTTGGGATGGGCGGCTCGCATTTGGCGGCTGGTCTTTTAAAAGTTTGGGACCCATATTTTGATGTTGTTATTCACAAAGACTATGGTTTGCCGGCACTCTCCGACAAAGAATTAAAAGAACGGCTTGTTGTCTTGAGTTCTTATTCCGGAAACACCGAAGAAGTAATAGACGCTTTTAATGAGGCGATTGAAAAAAATTTGGCTTGCGCTGTCATATCTATTGGCGGAAAACTCATAGAGTTGGCAAAAAAATATAGCCGGCCTTATATTAAGATGCCCGACACTGGAATTCAGCCTCGTTTGGCTTTGGGGTTTAGTTTCAGGGCGCTTTTAAAACTTATGGGCCAAGATGAAGCGTTCCATGAAGCGGGGGAATTGGCGAAATCCTTAAAGCCAGCTGATTTTGAAAAGGCGGGTCGGGCGTTGGCCAAACAGCTAAAAGGATTTACGCCGGTAATTTATTCTTCTTCGCGAAACTTGCCGATTGCCCGCAACTGGAAAATAGAATTCAATGAAACTGGCAGGATTCCCGCGTTTTACAACGCTTTTCCGGAGTTAAACCACAATGAAATGGCCGGTTTTGATGTGAGGCCAAAAACCAAACAACTTTCCGCTCGTTTTTGTTTTGTCCTGCTTCAAGACGAATCAGATCACCCGCGGATAAAAAAACGAATGGCGGCGCTCAAGCAATTTTATAAAAATCGGAATTTAGTTGTTGAATCGGTAAAACTTAATGGCAAAGACGGTTTTTATAAAATATTTTCTTCTTTAATATTGGCCGACTGGGCTGCCTACTATTTATCCCAAGAATACGGGATTGAAACGGAACAATCGTCAATGGTGGAGGAATTTAAAAAATTAATCGTTAAATAATCGCTTTGTTTTTTTTAAGGTCGGAAATAATCAATAATTAAAATAATTTTATGAAAAAAACTATTATTTACACTACTTCAACTTGCGTGTATTGCAAGATAGCCAAGGCCTTTTTCAAGGAGCACAATATTGCCTACGAAGAGAAAGATGTCGCCTCCGATATAGAAGCGCGAGAAGTGATGATTAGCAAGTCTAACCAGATGGGCGTTCCGGTAATTGATATTGACGGGCAAATTGTCGTTGGCTTTGACAAGGAAGAGCTGTCCAAGCTCTTGGATATTAAATAAGCGTTAAATATTTAAAAAATTATGAGCTCTGTAAAAATTAAAATTATTATCGGCAGCACTCGGCAAAACA
>JBBTUZ010000032.1:0-1608 GCA_038063495.1 Patescibacteria group bacterium
TGAAAGATGCGTCAGGTAGATTCTTTGCAAACGGTTGATGGTGAATTTATAAGAAGAGATTCAATCACTGCCGGAATTGAATCAGCTCTTTTTAGGAACGACCAGTGCGAAGAATTCGCGATTTTTGAAATCCAGCTAATAGCGAAAGGCCATGTTTTTACCCTTGAACAATTTCGGTGCGATAAAAAAAGAGCTCTCAAGGATTATAAAAAAATACTGAAAGAATTAAAAGATGTCAAAAAGATGAGGTGAGATATGCCTTCTCGGACGAAAGTTTTGACGATAATCAGAAGCGAATCTTTAAATGCAATGCCGGTTGATGCTAGAATCCAATTAATACTTTTAGCTGACGACGAAAGCCAGGAATTCAAAACCTTTGAAATCCGAATAATGTTAAGAGACTATGTCTTCGCCCTGAAAGAACATTATCTCCTTAGCCACGAAGCTCTCGCGAAATACGAAGAAATACGGGAGGAATCTAAAAAGTCCCCCGAGGACAAGGAAGGAGACACGAATGGACCAGCTTATAAAGGAACCTAGAAGCAAATCGCTAAAAACCAAATTCGTAAACCCGAAGATCGCATCAAAGCTTGTCAGGAAATATAAACGGGATAGAGGAAAATTTGAGATCCAGATAGAATTACCGCATCTCCGTATTATAAACCGACACGAAAATATGGAAACAGCCCTGCCAGATTACGAAAAAATGCTTAAAATGCTCGGGAAAGGCACGCCCGAGGAAATAAGCGAGTTCAAAGAAACTCTCTTTGCCTAATTTAGTTAGTTTTTTAAAAAGCCGAAAGTTTAACTTTCGGCTTTTCTATTTATTTTTCCCGTCAATCACGATTAAGGCGTGGAAATCCTGATATAAACGGAAATCCTTTTTGAGGTTTTTCTCAAATAATGTCTGAAGAAGCTGATAATCGCGATTAGCGGTTATCGCGTGTTTTTTGACAAAACGCCGCGTGTATTCGTCAATGACAAAAACCGGTTTTTCTAAAGCGTAAAGCAAAATACTGTCGGCCGTTTCCGGGCCGATGCCTTTTAGGCCTAACAACTCTTCTCTCAATTTGATTAACTCCGTCTTTCCCAGTTTTTTCAAATTTCCGTAATTCTCCAAAATGAATTTTGCTAAACCAAAAAGACAATCGGCTTTCTGCCGATAAAATCCCGAGGGCTTTATCAACAAAGCCAGTCCCTCTTTGTTTTTTAATCCCAGTTTGTGGATATCTTTCAAAGAATTTATCTTGGCTTTTTTCAAATTAGCCAAAGCCAATTCCGCGTTTCGCCAATTCGCCCGCTGGGTCAAAATCGCTCCGATAACAACCTCCTCTTTTTCTTTATTTGTTTTCGGCCTCTTACACCACAAAACCCACTGACCCTTGGGGTGGCCGTATTTTTTCCGAAGTTCTTGATACAATCCAAAAATTTTGTTTGACGCCATTGTTAAATCGATTTTTCAATTCATTGAACAATTCTATGGAATTGTTCAATGACTACCTTGATTGCTTCAAAGCAATTTCAACTATTTTCTGGAAGTCTTTGGGCATTTGAGAATTTATAGAATAGAAAACATGCCCGTCCGCGCCCTGCGCTTCCAAAACATCT
>JBBTUZ010000033.1:0-1017 GCA_038063495.1 Patescibacteria group bacterium
AAATTTATTCATTTTTAATCTCTAAATTTCCAGGGTAAAGCAACAATAGCCTATCTTATCGCATTCTCTCTTCATTCCTTCCCATTTTTCATTCGGTATAACCTGGGTCGCCATGGGATAAAGGATATTGTCTTCTTTGTAAATGTGATTTGGCAGTTCTTTGGTCAAGTATGCCGCCAGCTCCTCTACTTTTTTCGCGAATTCCGGAAATGATTTTCCTTTGTATTCTTTCACAGTCTTGAACAATTCTTTTTTCCTTGCTTTCAATTCTTCGTGTTCTTCCCTCATGATTTCCGGCGGTTCCGTGACCCCGAACTTTTCAAGCATCGGAAACAAAACCTCTTCTTCTCGCTGGTGATGCTTGTCGGCTTCCACAAGCTGTTCCGCGATACTTTTCAATATCTTTAATTCTTCAGAAATTTTATCAAAACTTTTAGCGGATTTTATTTTCTTGGCGATTTCTTTTAATTTTTCTATAAAACCAAGAATCATTTGATGCTCCTCCATCAAAGTGTGTATCGGATGACCGGGTTTTAAATTCATTTCTGTTTTCCCCATATTTTCTTTCATAATTTCCAAGTGGACATCGCACAGTTTTCTCATTTCTTGGCGGGTCGCGCCTTCTTGAATTATTTCCTGCTCTATAAGCCCAAGGTCGGTCGGCGAGATATTTTCCAAGATGGCTTTCGCTTTCCCTTTTAATCTGTCAACATCGTTTTCCGTCTTAAGTTCTTTTATCAGGTTCTTTATTTCCTGTTTCCTGTCAATTTTATCTAATTTTTTCTTGATGGCAAAAATCCAGTCCTTGGGGCCCTGTTTTTCATAACTCCATTCAAACCGCCCTTTGTGTTCGGCTTCAAACTGATAATACAACGGCCTTGGTTCGTGGTCGTTGATTATTCTAAGCGTTTCTCCTTCTCGCAGGCCATCCCATATTTCCCATATCTTTGAATGTCTCTCAAACGGAGGCAAGTTTCTCAAATCTAAAGTCTTGATTAATTTATCCATATTATTTTT
>JBBTUZ010000034.1:0-3783 GCA_038063495.1 Patescibacteria group bacterium
CGTGGCTTAACACGAGACCGCCAGCCACCAGGGGCAACCCGACCAAGAAAACGACAGTCATCGCTTTTTCAAAAACAAGACGGAATTTTTCGTTGTCTTTGTGAGCCAAGCGGCTTAAAATCGGGAAAAAACTGCTGGCTAAAAGAGTCGGGAAAATCCAAAAGAGCTGGACTGGTTTGTAGGCGGCGGCGTAAAATCCCAAGTCTTGGACTGGCCGATACCAGCCGAGCATTATCATATCGGTGTTTATCATCAGACCGCCCAGTAAACCAAACAAGGCAAACGGCCAGGCCGAAGAAAGGATGGGGGCAATCAATTCTTTTCTAAAATGAGTGAAAACTTTGCTGAATTGATTTTTAAGCGTCCAAATAATAGCGGCTAAGCCCAAACCGCTACCCAAGGTGTAGCCGATGGTGAACGAACGGCTGGAGGCTGAAATAAAAAGCGCCAAAAAACCCAAAGCGACAATCGCGATATTGGTGATTATTTTAATTGCCGCTTCCACCTGCATTTTTTCCAAAGCCCGGACAAAAGCAAAGGCGAAATCCCGTAAACCGTCAAAAGCCAGTAAAACGGCGATAATCGGCAACAAAGGAAGAACATCTTTTATTTTAGTGAAGAATGGGGCGATGAAAATAACTAAAGCAATGCTTAAAATCAACAAGCAGATTTTGATGAAAAAAGCGGTGGAAAGATATTGAGTTTTAGATTCGGGATTTTTTGACGCTTCTCGGGTGAGAATACTGCTGACGCCGATATCCGAGAAAATAGCGAACAGACCGGCTAAGTTAAGGGCGTAAGAAAAGACGCCGTAGCCGGCCGCTCCAATAAGACGGGCGGCGTAAATAATAACAACAGCCCTGATTAAGCGGCTGGTTATTTCCCCGAAATTCAGCCAGAAAGCGTTTTTGAGCACTGTCTGGCGGAGAGATTGATTTTCAAAAAGAAATTTTTTAATTTGGTCTAACATCGCATTTCTTATTATGCTATAATATTTACATTATTAAAAATCATAAGCATAGCTATGCCATTTTTTGTTATTAAAAAATCTTTTCCTAAAATTCTTTTCGTGGCTTCGGAAGCCGCGCCTTTTGTTAAAGCCGGCGGTCTCGGCGAAGTGATGTTTTCTTTGCCTCGGGCTTTAAGAAATTTGGGCTACGATGTCAGAATAATGATTCCTCGTTATGCCGGCATTAATCAGGAAAAATATAAATTGAAAATGGTCTATGAAGGATTGAAAGTGCCGACCGATGCCGAAGAAGAAAACCAGCCCCAACATCTTATTTGTAATGTCAAAAAATTTGAATCTCCGTCAGGCGACCACAGGGCTCCGGTTACGGCTTATTTTTTGGAAAACGAAGAATATTATGAAAAGCGAGCGAATATTTACGGCTATGGTGACGACGCAGTTCGCTGGACTTTGCTTTCTCGGGGAGTTTTGGAATTTTTGCGGGCCACCAAAGACTGGAAACCGGATGTGATTGTTTCTTCCGATTGGCAAACCGGTTTTTTGGTCAGTTATTTGCATCAAAATTACAAAGACGACCCCAAACTAAATTCAATCGCCACTGTTTTTTCCATCCATAATTTACATTACCAAGGAATGTTTGACCACCGGTTTATTAGCGAAATGGATTTTGACGACGGTCATTCTTTGATGCCGTCTTTTTTCAACCCGCGACTTCTTAAAATTAACGCGATGCGGCGGGGGATTAAATACGCCGATATCATCAACACTGTTTCTTCAAATTACGCCAAAGAAATAATGACGGCGGATTATGGGGAACTTTTGGATGATTTATTGCGGGAACGGCGTTCGCGGGTTTACGGCGTTCTTAACGGCATTGATTATGAAACGATGAACCCGGAAACAGATCCGCATTTGGTTAAAAATTATAATGTTAAAAGTTTAGAAAAACGGCTTTCAAACAAAGCGGAGCTTCAGGAAAAATTTAATTTGCCGGTCAAAAAAGATATTTTTGTTATCGGCATTATCTCCCGCCTTGATGAACAAAAAGGCTTTGACTTGTTGTTTCCGGTAATTGAGCCCTTGTTGAAACAATTAGGTTTTCAATTTGTGGTTTTAGGTTCGGGGGACGGCCGTTATATGAGTTTTTTCCAAAAACTAGGAGAGTCTTTTCCGGAGCAAGTCGCCAGTCATTTAAGTTTTGACGAAGTTTTGCCTCATTTAATTTTGTCCGGAGCCGATGCTGTTTTAATTCCTTCAAGATTTGAACCGGCGGGTTTGGTTCAGATGGAAGCGATGCGCTACGGCGCTGTTCCGATTGTCAGGAAAACCGGCGGTTTGGCCGACACGGTTGATGATTATAATCCCCGGAGCAACGCAGGAACCGGCTTTGTTTTCAATGAGTTTGAATCTCTGGCTATGGGCATAGCCATCACTCGGGCGTTTGAAAATTATCGTCATCGTTTAACTTGGCAGGGGATAGAGAAACGGGCGATGGAAAAAGATTTTTCCTGGGAAAAATCAGCCCAGAAATACCTTGATTTGTTTTTTAAAGCCGTAGATTTACGAAAAAAAAACGCCTCCGGCTAACTTGATATGTATTGGGCTAATTTTTTGCACATTTACCAGCCGCCGACTCAAAAACCGATTTGGATTAAAAGAATTGCCGATGAATCTTACCGGAAAATATTAGCCGAATTAAAAAAAGCGCCTCAAGTAAAAATTACCTTAAACATCAACGGCATTTTATGCGAGTTATTGGAAAAAAATAACTGTCAAGATGTCATTGCCGATATTAAATTTTTGGCCGACAGAGGGCAGATTGAATTGACTGGCAGCGCCAAATACCACGCTTTTTTGCCGAAACTGCCATCGTCAGAAATTGTCAGGCAGATTAAATTAAACGAGGAAACTTTAAAAAAATATTTCGGTTCCGCTTTTCAGCCAAAAGGTTTTTTCCCGCCGGAAATGGCCTATTCTCAAAAAGTGGCCGTCGTCGCGAAAAAAATGGGATATCAATATATTTTGGTTGATGAACTGGCTTTTCCCCGGCTGCAAATTAAAAAAATTTATCAGGAGAACCAAATCAAAACCGACCGGATTTATGAGATTGAAAACCTGAAAGACTTTTTTGTGTTTTTTAGGGAAAGAAATTTTTCTTTCAGAATTCTTTCGGCTCAAATCGGAACCGTCTCTATTCTTTTGCGCGAATTGGGCGAACGGCTTTCCATGGCAGAATACGCGTTTACGGCAATGGACGGCGAAACTTTCGGCCATCATCGTCCGGGTTTGGAAAAATTACTCTTTGAAATTTCCACCGAGCCCAGCTTAAAAACCGTAACCATCTCCGAACTTATTTCTCTGTTTCCAAAAAGAGAATTAACAAAACCCGAGGATTCAACCTGGGCTTTGATGCCGGCTGATTTAGCGAAAAAAGAACCTTTTAGCCGTTGGGCCGACCCCGAAAATAAAATCCATGTTTGGCAATGGCGATTGACCCAGTTGGCTTTAAAAGTCATTAGCGGGAAAAAAGACCAAAAAGCCAGAAATCTTTTGGATGCCGCTCTTCATTCCGACCAATATTGGTGGGCGTCGGCGCGGCCTTGGTGGAGCTTGGAAATGATTGAACGGGGAGCGAAAGAATTAAAAGACGCGATTTTAATTGCTCCGGGTTCGTCTGCTCAAGATAAAAAATTGGCTCAAGATTTATACGCCAAAATTATTTTTACCGGTTTTGAGTGGCAACGCTCCGGTTTGGTTGATGAACTTGCCCGTCAGGACGACGAGGAGATAAGGGAACGACTGGAAGAAAAAGA
>JBBTUZ010000035.1:0-3216 GCA_038063495.1 Patescibacteria group bacterium
CTAAAAAATCGTTTTTCTTTTAAAAAAGAAGAATTAGGCGAAGAGGTTGTTAATTTTTTAAAACCCAATTTAGAAATCGTCGCTTTAAAATTTCAGAATAAGATTATTAATATTGAATTGCCGATTAAAGTTGATTTCAAGGTGGTGGAAGCCCCGCCTTCAATTCGCGGCGATACGGCCCAAGGCGGCAACAAACCGGTTGCCATTGAAACCGGTGCCAAAATCCTCGCTCCGCTTTTTATCAACGAAGGAGATATTATCAGAGTCAATACCCAGACGGGGGAATACGTGGAAAGAGTTGAAAAAGTTTAGGGGATTTGGCCATATGAAAAAAGGATTAAATAATTACGCGTTTATAGATAGTCAAAATCTGAATTTGGGTATTCAAAAACTTGGATGGAAGTTAGATTATAAAAAATTTAGGGTCTATCTTGCTGAAAAATATAGCGTCAAAAAAGCTTATATATTTATCGGCTTTGTGGCATTGAATCAATCGCTTTACGATCGTCTTCAGGAAGCCGGTTTTATTTTGAAATTCAAGCCCACGATACCGGACGCAAATGGAAAAATAAAAGGAAATGTGGACACGGACATTGTTTTACGAGCGGTGCTCGAATTAAATAATTATGACAAAGCGGTAATTATATCAAGCGATGGAGATTTTTATTCATTAGCGCAGTACCTTTATGAATCGGATAAATTAGAAACCGTTTTGAGCCCTGATAAGAAAAATTGCTCTGGTCTTTTAAGGCAAACTGCTAGAGAGAAAATAAGGTATATGGATAATTTAAGGCATAGACTGGAGTATGAAATAAAAAAGAAAAGCACCGCTTAAGGACAAAACATTAAGAGGTGCGATTCCCTAGAAATACTCTTATAGAGTAGCAAATCCCTGTATTATGTCAAGAACTGTTGTAGAAAACTAAAAATGTTAAAATAGGCAAAATCCTCGCTCCGCTTTTTATCAACGAAGGAGATATTATCAGAGTCAACACCCAGACGGGGGAATACGTGGAAAGGGTTGAAAAAGTTTAGGGGGGAAAAGTAATTTTAGAAACAGAAAATGAAAGTTGTTAAAAATAAAAAAGTTTTTGTGGCTATGAGCGGAGGGGTGGATTCTTCAGTGGCGGCGGCGTTGTTGAAAAAACAGGGTTATGAAGCAACCGGTGTTTTTATGAAGAATTGGAGCCAGCCGGTTGAAACTTATTCCAAGAAAAAATCTCTTTGCTGGATTGACGAGCGACGGGACGCGATCAGAGTGGCGGCTAAATTGGGCATTCCTCTTTTGACTTTTGATTTTGAAAAAGAATACCGAAAATGGGTGGTGGATTATATGTTTCGGGAATACAAAGCTGGGCGGACGCCCAATCCCGATATTCAATGCAATAAACTCATAAAATTTCCCCTTTTTTGGAAACGGGCCAAAGAATTAGGCGCGGACTTCATCGCGACCGGACACTACGCGCGGTTAGCAGAGCGAAAAAAATCAGAAGACAAAGTTTTTTCGCTTTTCCAAGCCAAAGATAAGGATAAGGACCAAAGTTATTTTTTATGGACGCTTAGTCAGGAAGAATTAAAACACTGCCTTTTCCCGATAGGGGATTATTTGAAATCCGAAGTGCGGCGGATAGCAAAAAAACTCGGCTTAGCCAACGCCCAAAAAAAAGGCACTTCGGGAATTTGTTTTATCGGCGAGGTGAAGCTTCGGGAATTTTTAAAAAAAAGAATTAAAGAAAAGCCGGGCAAAATTATCACCACCGAAGGCAAAGTCGTCGGCCGGCATCCGGGAATTTTTTATTTTACCATCGGCCAGCGGCGCGGCCTGCCTGCCGGTAGGCATGGTTTTGAAATTTCCGGCAAAAAACCTTATTACGTGGCGGCTAAAGATGCCAAAAATAATATTTTAATCGTGGCCGAAGGCGAAAACAATCCGGCCCTTTATAAAAAAGAAGTTGAATTAAAAGAAGTCAGTTTTATCAACCGGCAGGCGGCAACTAAAAAAAAGCAGTTGGTTTTGGCCCGGGTTCGCTACCGTCAGCCGTTAAGTCAAGCCGTGATTTATAAAAAAGGCGGGAATTATAATTTGATTTTTAAAAAACCGCAAAAATTTGTGGCTCCCGGCCAATCGGCTGTTTTTTACAGCAAAGCAGAAGAGCTTTTAGGCGGAGGCATAATTTCCTGATTCGCATTATATAATGATTATGCTATTATATAAATATAATCCATCAATTTATGTCTTTTCGCTTATTTAAATCTTCAACCAACAAGATTACGGGAGAAAGCAAGTTTTTGTTTTCAGGGTTTATTTTTAATCTCTTTTCAAGTTTAATAATCGGCCTTTCGGTCGGTCTTCTGGTTTTGGCTTTTAACAATCCTACCGGGAATCCCACTACCGGCGGCGGCATTATA
Source organism: Patescibacteria group bacterium (assembly GCA_038063495.1). GTDB lineage: Bacteria > Patescibacteriota > Minisyncoccia > UBA6257 > MFKM01 > MFKM01. The sequence goes on from JBBTUZ010000035.1 coordinate 2,410, forward strand.
GGTGTCGGTTCCGGCGCTCCGGCCGGCTCTCTTTACATCAATTCCTCCGGCAACGTCGGCATCGGGACGACAGACCCCGGAACCTACAAATTAAAAGTAATTGGAACCGCCCAAATGACGGGTTTTCAATTAGGAACTTCAGCTACTGCCGGTCATATCTTAACCACTGATACTTCTGGTGTCGGTACCTGGCAGGCGGCCCCGGCTGGCGGTATCACTTCTCTTAATGGCTTAACCGGAGCAACCCAGACTTTTACTAATGACACCAATGTTGCCATAACCTCGGCCGGAACTGCCCATACCTTGGATTGGACTGGAACCTTGGCCGAGGCAAGAATTGGCGCAGGCGCAATTTCTCAAACAAAACTGAAAACTGCGATAGGTGAAGTAAGCGCAAGCGGAACGCTTGAATATCCTCAAACTTTACCTGGGGGTGAATATGGTTTTTGGCCTCAACTAAAAGGCGGGACAGCAGTAACGCAATATATGGCAGGTATTCTTATATCCGGAAATAGTCTCCAGCCATTGACTACCTCTTATGTGACAACATTGTCAATGAGAGCTGATGGCGGGGCAACAATCTACGCTCGACAGCGATACGTGACCGCTTCAGGCGAAGATATGTGGATATTTTTATTATGGGATAAAACCACGAAAGAGATAATCGGGGCATATCAAGCCCCCGACCATCCTGCTTACGGCAATGGCGGAGATTTTGACAAACTCCCCCATCCATTTGTAGATTATAATTCTAACACCCAAGAAATAGTCCTGATTGAAAAAGACCAGGCCAAAGCTATCCAAAAA
>JBBTUZ010000036.1:0-10751 GCA_038063495.1 Patescibacteria group bacterium
CATTCGTAAAGCGACTGGAGAACGATGGAACGGGCTAATTGACGACTAGCCATTTTATTTTTTACATTGCGGACAGGAACAATGGGGCAATTTTGGACCGCCGCAAACCGGGCAAACCGCAAACTTCCCTTTCTTCAAAAAGAGCTGTGATCGTCTCCTGCCGACTTTTGATTTTGAATGATGTTTTACTGGTACGCCACCCATGCCATAATTATACCCGCCCAAATTTATTTTGCAAATTTTAGCGGGTCTATAATTATGAGCATAAAAAAACCCCGAGTAAAAACCCGGGGCTTTAGAAAAAAAATATCTCTAACCACCCTTTAATAAAATTTATTTCAACCGCTTCTTGTTTCCTTTTAAATATTTTTTTAATTCCTGTTTGGTCAATAAACTGGCATTCGCTAAAAACCTTACCTCCCCCTTATTGAGTTGGGAAATGTCCATTTCTTCCGCGACCCCGCTTGCCCTCCCTGTCCTAAACATAACTATTACCGCTGTCTCCAAAGACAAGCCGCCGAAACTCAACGCTAAATCAATGCGGTCTCTTAATTTCATTTTTCACCCCCTTTTATCATATTGTTAATTTGCTGTTCTTACTTGACATTATTTAATATTAAATTAATATACTTGTCAATGGTACTTTAACAAAAAAATAATAGAAAGGAGGCTGAAAATGGCTAAAAATATCTTTGAAGAACTAGTTGCCGAAATAGAAACGATCATCGGAGGTCGCTTTAAAATAGAAATAGAAACCGAGGGTTTGAATATCTATTTTGAGAAAACAGACAAAGAAGAAATCAGAAAAGCTCTTCAGGAAACCGTTTCTTTTATAATGAGAAACTCTCATTTAAAAAGATTCTCTTTTGAAGAACAGGAAATAAACAACATCCATTTACTAGCATCGGTTTTTTTGAAATTGACGGGGGCGGGATTAAATTCTTTTCACACGGCGGAAAACCAGTTTGCGTTTGCGGAACATTTTTTGGAATGCGGCGGTTGCCAAATGAACCTGCTAAAAATCCTTGAGCATTTCATTACCGGATTGTTCCTGCTAAGAAAAAAAGAACGAAAACCGTTTCTGGGATTTTTCAAAAATTTATTCAGAAAAATCTTCGGTCCGAAAAAAAGAAATGAAAGAACCGGGCATCTCATCGGCCTTGACGCTGTTTTGCCCACTTATCTTTCGTTGTCGTCTTTACTTTGGGGAAGTAAATTATTATTAAATTCAGAAAAGAAACGGGAAATCTTCCAGAAATACATTCCCTCGTTTATTGAAAAATCCATAGAGCCGGAAAAAATATTAGGCGCTTTGGCTAGATCCGTCAAAGAAAAAAATGGCGATTTAACTATCAAGGAATTTGAGAAAATTCTGCAAAAACTAGCCCGATAAAAAAATATAGCCAACGGAAAACCCTGTTGAATGAAAAAAATCATTTAACGGGGTTTGTTTTTTTTTATAAAAGAATTATCATATTAATACGGCATTTTTATATTCATACTAAATTTGTAATTCATAGATTTTTATGAAATTCGTCCATCTTCATACCCATTCCCATTATTCCCTGCTTGACGGATTAGCCAAAATTGACGACTTAGTTAACCACGCCAAAGAATTGGGTATGGAGGCCTTGGCTTTGACCGACCACGGCAACCTTTACGGAGCCATTGAATTTTATCAAAAAGCGAAAAAAGCCGGTCTTAAACCCATTATCGGCGTGGAAGCGTATGTGGCTCCGCACGGCCGTTTTGACAAACGCTCCCGAATTGACGACCGTCCTTATCATTTAATTCTCCTGGCGAAGGATAAAACCGGCTGGTTAAATCTTCTGCAATTAGTCACCAAATCCAATCTGGAGGGATTTTATTACAAACCCAGAGTGGATAAAGAAATTCTGCGTCAACACCACGAGGGAATCATCGCCCTTTCGGCCTGTATCGCCGGCGAAATTCCGCGATTGATCGCGGCGGAGAAAATTCCGGCGGCCAAAGAAAAAATTGGCGAGTATCAAGATATTTTTGGTCCGGAAAATTTCTTCTTGGAAATCAGCCATCATCCCGGAGTTAAAGATTTAGAAAAAATTAACCAAGTTATTATCAAACTGTCCAAAGAAACGAACGCTCCTTTGGTGGCTACCCAGGACATCCACTATCTGAAATCTGAAGATATGCCTTATCATGAAATTCTGCTGGCTGTTCAAACAGGAAGCACAGTGAATGACCCGGGCCGACTTACTTTCAAACACGATGATTTTTCAATGCGTTCTCCGGAACAAATGACCGAGCTTTTTAAAGAAACCCCTGAAGCCATCGCCAATACCGTTAAAATTGCCGATTGTTGTAATTTGGAAATTGAACTGGGGAAAATTTTCTTGCCGAACTTTCCGGTGCCGGATGGACAGGATTCCAATTCTTACCTCCGAAATCTGGTCAATGAAAAATCAACCGGCCGCTTTTCGGAAATAACCGAAGAAATAAAAAAACGCGTTGACTATGAACTTTCGGTGATTGAAAAAACCGGTTTTGCCGATTACTTTCTGATTGTCCGGGACATCATTGATTGGGCCAAAGAACGAGGCATCGTTGTCGGCCCAGGCCGGGGTTCCGCCGCCGGCAGTCTGGTTTCTTATGTTTTGGGAATTACCAGCATCAATCCTCTGAAATACGACTTGCTTTTTGAGCGATTTTTAAACGCCGACCGGATTCAAATGCCGGACATTGACATTGACTTTACCGATGTCCGGCGCGATGAAGTGGTGGCTTATGTCCGAAACAAATACGGCGCTGACCGGGTGGCTCAAATAATCACTTTTGGAACTATGGCGGCCCGGGCGGCAATTCGCGACGCCGGTCGGGCTTTGGGAATTCCTTACGGTTTCTGCGACCAGATCGCTAAAATGATTCCCATTACGCCCAATCCGGACAAAAAATCATTATTGGAAAAATCCCTGGAAGACGTTGCCGAACTTCGCGACCTTTACAAGCGCGATGCCAACGCCAAGAAATTACTGGACGCGGCTAAAAAACTTGAGGGCCTCGCTCGGCACGCTTCCGTTCACGCCTGCGGCTTGGTTATTTCCAAAGAAGCCCTGACCAATTACCTGCCGCTTCAATACGCGCCCCAAGATAAAAATATCATTATCACCCAGTTTGAAATGCACAGCGTTGAAAAAATAGGGATTTTAAAAATGGATTTCTTGGGTCTTCGCAATCTCACTATTATTGAAAACGCTTTGGGCTTGATCAAAGACATCTACCAAAAAGAAATTGATATTAATCAAATTCCTCTTGATGACAAAAAAACTTTTGAACTTCTGCGCGCCGGCGAAACCACCGGCATCTTCCAACTGGAAAGTTCGGGCATGCGCGGTTATCTTAAACAATTGAAACCCACGGAGATTGAAGACATCATCGCGATGGTTGCTTTGTATCGGCCAGGCCCGATGGAATTGATTCCTCAATATATTAAAAGAAAACACGGCCAGGAAAAAATTACTTACCTGCATCCGAAATTGGAGCCGATTTTGGCCAAAACTTACGGCGTGGCTGTCTATCAAGAACAATTGATGACTATCGCCAGAGACCTCGCCGGTTTCTCTTTGACCGAAGCCGATGTTTTAAGAAAAGCTGTCGGGAAAAAAATAAAATCACTGCTTCAATCCCAAGCCGAAAAAATGATTGACGGAATGGTGAAAAACGGCATTGAAAAAAAAACCGCCGGCCAAATTTGGCAATGGTTTGAACCTTTCGCCCAATACGGTTTTAATAAAAGCCATGCCGCTTGCTACGCTTTAATCGGCTATCAAACCGCTTATCTCAAAGCCCACTATCCGGTGGAATTTTTCAGCAGTCTTTTAAATGCCAATAGCAACGACATTGAACGCATCGCCTTTCTGATTAACGAAGTCCGGCGGGTCAATATTGCCATTTTGCCGCCCGATATTAATAAAAGTTATGCCGACTTCACTCCGGAAAATTCCGATAATATCCGCTTCGGGCTTCTGGCTGTCAAAAATATCGGCGCCAATATCGTTTCCATTATTATCGGGGAGCGAGGCCGGGGCGGACCGTTTGAAAGCCTGCCGGATTTTCTGGATCGGATTAATCATCGCGACCTCAATAAAAAATCCTTGGAAAGTTTGATAAAAAGCGGCTGTCTTGATTCTTTCGGAATTGAACGGCAAAATGCCGTTGATAATATAGAAGAACTGCTGAAATTCAATTCTTTGAGCAAAAAAAGCAAATTCATTAATCAAAACAGTCTCTTTAGCTACCAGCCGAAGCTTGCTTCGCTTAAATTAAAACCGACGGAAATTGCCGATCCCAAAACCAAATTAGCTTGGGAAAAAGAACTTTTAGGGCTCTATATTTCCGACCACCCTCTAAAAAAACACTTGGCCAAGCTCAAAGACAACCGTGTCCAGTCAATCAAAGAAGCGATTAATTCCGGTCATAAAGACCGAACTCGGCTGAAAACCGCGGGCATCATTGCCAGCATCCAAAAATTTATCACTAAAATGGGCAAACCGATGTTATTTGTAAAAATTGAAGATCTAACCGATAATTTAGAGGTTATTGTTTTTTCCGAAACCCTTGCCAAGTATCCTAACCTCTGGAAAGAAAATAACATTGTGATGATTAACGGACAGCTTTCTCTGCGAAACGGCGAAACCAAAGTCATTTGCGATGAAGTCAAAGAATTATAATTATGACCGCGACCAACGACAAATTAAACAGAATCCGACATTCCCTGTCTCATGTGATGGCGACCGCGGTTGGCGAACTTTTCCCGAATGTGAAATTCGGAATTGGACCGGCCATTGAAAATGGTTTTTATTACGATTTTGACTTGCCCGTTATGGCTTCCGGCGAAGGCGGATTATCCGCCGAAGACTTGCCGAAAATTGAAAAAAGGATGAGAGAATTGATAAGACAAAATATTGCTTTCAAAAGGAAATTGGTTTCCAAAAATGAAGCCAAAAAAATATTTAAAAATCAGCCGTATAAACTTGAATTAATAAAAGACCTGCTTTCCAAACAGATAACTGTTTATCAAAACGGGGAATTTGTTGATTTATGCGCCGGCCCTCACGTGAAAAGCACCAAAGAAATAGACCCCGAAGCTTTTAAATTGGCGAAAATTGCCGGCGCTTATTGGAAAGGCGAAGAAAAAAATCCGATGCTTGCCCGCATTTACGGTCTGGCCTTTTCAACTAAAAAAGAATTAGTTGATTATGTCCAAAAACAAACCGAAGCCGAAAAAAGAGACCACCGGTTGCTGGGCCAAAAATTAAACCTTTTTCATTTTGACGAAGAATTCGGGCTAGGCCTTCCCTTGTGGCATCCCAAGGGAGCGTTGCTAAGACAAATTATTGAAGATTACTGTATCAAAGAATATCTCCAAAACGGCTACCAGCTTCTCCGGACTCCCCACATCGCCCGTCTTGATTTATGGAAAAAATCCGGCCATTGGAATTTCTATCGCGAAAATATGTACGCGCCGATGGAAGTGGAAGAGGAAAAATATGTTGTTAAGCCGATGAATTGTCCGGGCCATATTTTAATTTACAATCACCAGCCAAAAAGCTACCGCGATCTGCCCTTGCGTTACGCCGAATTGGGAACGGTTTACCGCTTTGAAAAATCAGGCGTGTTGCACGGCCTGACCCGAGTCCGCGGCTTCACCCAGGACGACGCTCATATTTTCTGCACCCTCGACCAGCTTAATGAAGAAATTGCCAATTGCCTCAAGCTCGGTCTGAAAATATTCAAGGCCTTTGGTTTTAAAGATTACGATATTTATCTCTCCACCCGGCCCCAAAAATATATCGGCGCTCTCAAAAACTGGAAAAAAGCCACCGCGGCTTTGAAATACGCTTTAGAAAAAAACGATCTCAAATATCAAATTGACCCCGGCGAAGGCGTTTTTTACGGACCCAAAATTGATTTAAAAATCAAAGACTCGTTGGGCCGGCCCTGGCAATGCACCACCATTCAGGTTGATTTCAATCTGCCCGAAAAATTTGACCTCGCCTATGTCAATCAAAAAGGAGAAAAAGAACAGCCGATTATGATTCATCGGGCGCTTCTTGGTTCAATTGAGCGTTTTGTTGGCGTGCTTTTGGAACACTATGCCGGCGCCCTGCCTTTATGGCTCTCCCCTGTTCAAATAGAAATAATCAATATCGGAGCAGGTCATCAAAAATACGCCCAAGAAATTTATTCTAAATTATTGGAAAACGATATTCGCGTTTCTTTAAGCGACGGCAATCTGACGGTCTCTAAGCGCATCCGTGAAGCCGAAATCCAAAGAATACCTTATATTTTAGTGGTTGGCGACAAAGAAATGGTCAACAAAACTGTCAATGTCCGTTCAAGAAAAGGCAACGAAGGAGAAATAAAACTGGAAAAATTTCTAGAACAAATCCAAAAAGAGATTGCTGACAAGACAATCTAAAACCGATTGACACAGACTCAAAGATCTGCTATGCTTTTTTTAACAAAAATGTTCTTTTAAAACTTAAAACAGGCCATATCAAGGAGGTGGGAAATGTTGCGAATAATTTTATTGCAAACAATTTTAGATTGTTGCGAACCAGTCGCAATTATAGCCTTTTTGGTATCCGGAATAACATCATTGTTGTTGGATTTGAGAACTAAAGGAATGATCCATTTATGTCTCGCGGTCACAAACTTTTTTATTTTTTACGGATTTAAATTTCTGAAAAAATAAACAAGAAAGGAGGGATTAAAAATGGCAAGAAACAATGTTCGTTGGGTGATTAGGCCGATAGCCCACTGTAAAGAGGGCTGCCTTACCTTGTCCCGGGCACGACGTTAAACTGCCTCTTTTCTTTAATGTTCCGATAGCTATCGGAACATTTTTTATTTTCCATTATAATCAACCTTGAATCATGAAACACCAATTTGAAACACCAATTTTGCGAATAGCGGACAAAAACATTTTTCCTCAATCCGCTCGCGGATTTACTTCAGAAAATTGTCTTGAAGAACATCCCGCAGCCCCGACGGGCTTGGTCAGCCGACTGCAGTCGGCTGCCGTCGGGGCGAGGGCGAAGAAAATTTTGTCGCTGGAACAAAATTATTCTGTTTCTGAAAGACAATTTTCTGAAGTAAATCCCGCGCTTCCGTTTGGGTTTTGGAAAAATCTTTTCGCTGGTTGTCGTGATATAAACATTACCCAATTCAGGGATTATAATTAAATGAAATGAAAAACCAAAAAGCAAAAATCATTGTCATCCTCGGGCCAACAGCTTCGGGAAAATCAGGGCTAGCTATAAAAATCGCCAAGAAGTTTAAGGGTGAAATAATTTCTGCTGATTCCCGACAGGTTTATAAAGACCTGGATATCGGCACGGAAAAAATCACTAAAAAGGAAATGAAGGGCATCAAGCATTATCTGCTTGACGTGGCGAAACCTCAAAAAATTTATACCGTTGTCCAATACCAGAGAGCGGCCAAAAAAATCCTGAAACAAATTTTTAAAAAAGGAAAAATCCCGATTATCTGCGGCGGTAGCGGTCTTTACATTGACGCTTTAATTTACGATTATCAATTGCCGGCTGTCGCTCCTCAAAAAGGTTTGCGCAAGCAACTTGAAAAAAAATCTACCGAGGAATTGTTTAAAACGCTTCAAGGCCTTGACCCGAGAAGAGCAACTGTCATTGACCCTTGCAATAGAAGAAGACTAATTAGGGCTTTGGAAATCGTTCTTAAAACCGGAAAACCGGTGCCCAAAATTGAAAAACAATCGCCCTATCAAGTGCTCAAAATCGGTCTTAAAAAATCGCCCGCGCAACTGCGACTGTTAATTAATCAAAGATTAAGAAAAACGCTCAAAAAGGGATTGATTGGGGAAGTAAAAAAACTTCGCCAAAAAGGATTAAGCTGGAAACGTTTGGAAGAATTAGGCTTAGAATATCGTCTAGCCAGTTATTATCTTCGCGGCTTAATTTCTTACGAACAGATGGCTGAACAAATGCAAACAGAAACTTATCGTTTGGCTAAACGCCAAATGACCTGGTTTGAAAAAGACAAAAACATTATTTGGATAAGCAATCCTCAAAAAGCTTTCGCAATATGTCGGGATTGGCTTGGCCTTTGAGTTTTTTCATCGCCTGACCGATTAAAATAAATTTGTGATATGTAAATTCAATTTCCGAAATATTGAAAATATTATTCTATTTCGTAGCGTTATAAATAGCTAAGATCTCGGCCGCGGATAAAGCGCGATTATAAATACGGACATCGTCGATAATGCCGGGAAAATAACCATTGTTAATAGGATTATTCCCTATTCTCATTTGATACGGCGAATCAAAAGCAATCTGGTTAAAACCAACCGAAATATAAATTATATCAGTTTCTTGAATATTTTTTTAATGACTTCCGGGTTGCCCCTCCCTCTTAAATCCGCTATCGCTTTGCCAATTAAAAATTGCAAGATATTTTCTTTGCCCTTTTTATAATCTTCAACCGCTTTTAGGTTTTCGGCAATTATTTTTTTAACAACATTTTCAATTTCACCAACATCGGAAATCTGGCTTAACTCTTTTTCCTGAACAATCTGTCGCGGACTTAAACCAGTCAAAAACATTTCTTTCAAAACATCTTTGGCGATTCGGCTGGAAATTTCATTTTCCATAATTAAACCGACTAATTCGGCTAATTGTTTCGGAACGATTTTCAAATCTTTAAGAGCAACCCCTTGCTCGGCCATCAAACCGAAAAGATCGGAAGTCAAATAATTATAAAGAATTTGGAATTTGTCCTGCTGAGCGGTGTCTCGCGTTGCGGGAGAGTTTAAAATTTGAAATTTAAGCTCTCCTGCCGCTTCTTCAAAATATTTAACAACGCGGATGTCTTCAATAATAATTTCCGTTTGGATCGCGGTCAAACCATATTTTTTTTCAAAACGAATTCTTTTTTCAGCCGGCAATTCTGGAATCTCGTTTTTCAAATTATCAAGGTCAAAACTTGATAATTCTATCGGTGGCAAATCAGGTTCGGGAAAATAACGATAGTCGTGCGATTCTTCTTTAAATCTTTGAGAAACGGTTTCTTTTCTCACATCATCCCAGCCGCGCGTTTCTTGAACATTTTTCCCGCCTTGCTCTAAAATTTCCGTCTGCCTTTTAATTTCGTATTTAATTGACTCCTCAACCGCGCGAAAAGAATTAAGGTTTTTGATTTCTGCTTTTGTGCCTAATTTATCATCATTAGAAACACTAATATTCACCTCTATTCTCATTTGCCCTTTTTCCATATTGGCGTCGGAAATCCCCAAATAGCGTAAAATTAATTGCAATTCTTTGGCAAAAATTACAGCTTCTTCGGCATTGCGAATATCCGGCTCCGTTACTAATTCCATCAAAGGAATTCCGGCGCGGTTGAAATCCACTAAACTGTGATTTTTTTTATCATGGGAAAGCGCGCCGGTGTCTTCTTCTAAATGAATTCTAGTGATTTTGACTCCCGCCAAACTGCCACCTTTCACCAACGGCTGTTTATATTGAGAAATTTGATAACCTTTAGGCAAATCGGGATAAAAATAACTTTTTCTATCAAATCTAGAAACGGCCGGAATTTTACCGCCAAGCGCCAACCCTAATTTAAGAACCGACTCCACGGCCTGCCGATTAATAACCGGCAACGTCCCCGGATGCCCCAAACAAACCGGACAAACATTAAAATTAGCCCGAACTTCGTCGGGATTATTGGGACAACCGCAAAACATTTTGCCTTTGGTCTTTAACTCGCAGTGAATTTCAAGACCGATAACGGGTTGATAAAACATCATATTATATTTATTGTTCATTAAACTTCCCCGGATAAGGATTTTTAAACACAAAAAAGCCTTCTGAATTATTGTAATTCAGAAGGCCCTTGGGGTCAATTTACCCTGCTCTAATATCGTCGAAAAGAATCGGAATCATTTTTTGGAATTCATTCAGAAGCGGGATACCGATTTCCCGCATTTGAGGATGGGCTCCTTTTGAGCAACGAACTTTAAAGAAATGCCGCCATTCTCTGATATTGTAGGTCATCACGATTTCCGTTTTAAGAGAATTAGGCAAAACCGTTCGCGCTTCCTGCGGAGTAGCTCCTAATTCAATGAGTCGGTTATAAAATTTTTCCGAGGCTTCCATCGCCATCTTCCAAACCAAATATTTCTCGTCGCTCCCAACAAAGAAAAAAGGTTCAATAACCTGTATTCCCAAGGACTTATAGTTGCAATAACGGGTTGATTCTTGGCAATAAGAAGCTAAGCGGTGCCGCACAATTTCATGTGTCACGCCACGGTCGCAAATCACGCGCACCGTTACTTTTTCATGCTCAATGACAGCTTCGTGTCCTCTTTCCAAAACTCGCTTGATAAAATCTCGCGCCGAGTTCAAAGTAATCTTGCTTTCACTTTTGTAACAAACCCGACCGTATCGCTCAAGATTCTTTAAAATCCTTTCGCCATTAACTTCGTCTTCAATCACAAAATATGGTCTGATAATCTCCATTTTCCTTTCTCCTTTCTTTAGTTTTCACTGGTTCTTGTTTTATTTAAAGGTACGGGATTTAAATATATTAAAAAAGAAAAAGGCTGTCAAGTTGCGACAGTCTTTTTTTGTTTCTTTCTCCTTTCCGTAATCCCATTTAAGCGCTTTTGGCTTTTCCTAATCTCGTCAGCGCGACAATCAAGGTATGTTCGTAAACATGGAGGTCTTTGCACGAAACAA